>JBFGOX010000359.1:0-3863 GCA_041565015.1 Burkholderiaceae bacterium | reverse complement strand
TGCGTCGCACGAGGCGCGCCAGGCCCACGCGCTGCTGCTGGCCGGCGGCGGCCGGCTCGCGGAAGCCGAACCGCTGTTTGCGGCCAATCTGGGTGAATCGGCGCAGCCGGCAGCGGAACTGTCGCAGGTGCAGCGGGCGCTCGCGCGTACCGAGGATCAGGCGGCCGCATTTGCGGCGCTTGAACGGTTGGCCGCGCCGTTGCTGAAGCAGCCTGCGCTGGCTGCCGACGTGCAATTGACGCTCGCCGCGGGTGCGCAACGGGCGGGGCTCATCAAGCGGGCTGTCGAAGCGGCGCGTGCGGCGCTGGCACTGCGGCCCGACGATCAGCGCACCGCGCTGGCGGCCGCACAGTTGCTGGCGCGACCGCAGGGCAACGACGACCGCACGGGCCGCAGCCAGGCGCTGTCATTGCTGGAAGATTTCCTCGGCCGGCAGGCCGATGCGCTGGAAGCGAGGCTGGTTTATGCGCGTTTGCTGCTCGCCGATGGCCAGCGCGAGGCTTCGGTGACGCAGTTCGAGCGGCTGCTGAAGGACGATGCGCAGAATCTCGACGCGCTGTATGCGCTCGGGGTACTGGCGCTCGACGAGCGGCCGCCGCGCAGCCGTTCGCGCGGTTACTTCGAGCGTTACCTGCAGGTCATCGAAGCCTCGCCGAGTCCAGCCCACGATCCGGCCCCCGCGTATTTCAACATGGCGCGCATCGCCGAGGATGAGCGCCGCTTTGACGAAGCGCTGCAGTGGCTGGCCCAGATCGAGGAAGGGCCGCAGCTGTTCAGTGCGCAGTTGCGCCGGGCGGTCGTGCTGGCAAAGACACAGCGCGTCGACGAAGCACGCCAGCTGCTCGCCGACGTTTCGCCGGCCAACGACGAGCAGCGTCGGCAAGTTGCGATCGCCGACGGGCAGGTGCTGCGTGAAGCGCGCCGTTTCGAGGAGTCGTACCAGGTCCTTGCAACAGCCTTGGCGCGCGCGCCCAACGACACCGCGCTGCTCTATGACACGGCGATGGCCGCCGAGCGGCTGGACCGCATCGACGAAATGGAAAAGCTGCTGAGGCAGATGATGACGCTCAAGCCCGACGATCCGCATGCTTACAACGCGCTGGGCTACACCCTCGCCGATCGCAATCAGCGGCTGCCCGAGGCTCTCGAACTGATCGCCAAGGCGCTTCAGCTGGCGCCGGACGACGCGCACATCCTGGACTCGATGGGCTGGGTCCACTTCCGCATGGGCAACCTGGCCAAGGCGCGCGAGTATCTGGAGCGTGCCTACGAACTGCGGCCGGAGGCCGAAGTCGGCGCGCATCTCGGCGAAGTGCTGTGGGCGCTGGGCGAGCATGACGCGGCGCGCCGCATCTGGCGCCAGGTACGCGCCGAGGAGCCAGATAACGAGACGCTCAGCGCGACGCTGGCGCGACTCCAGGTCAGGCTGTAGCGGTCCGGCGCGAACACGGCGGTCCGTGCAGATGACGGCGCTTGCGGCGCGCTTGCTCCCGACGCTGCGGGGCGCCGTGCTCCCGCTGGCGGTCACGCTGGCCGCCGGCTGCACGACGCTGGCACCGATCGAACCGGCGCATCGCATCTATTCAGGCCGCTTCGCCGCCACCGTCACAGCGGGCGAGCAACGCGAAAGTGTTTCCGGCCGTTTTACGTTGGCAGTGCGGTCAGGCAGCGTCACCGTTGACCTTGCCTCGCCGCTCGGCACTACGCTCGCCCGGGTGGAAGCGTTTGAGGATCGCGCGCGCCTGACCGCGCCGCAGTCGGACGGGTCTCTGGCCACCTGGGATGGCACCAGCCCGGAGGCGCTCGCCGAGTCGGTGCTCGGCTGGCGCCTGCCCGTTTCCGGACTTGCCGACTGGATCGCCGGCCGACCTTCGCCGAGCCGTCCAGCGAACCTGTCGCCCGCCAGCGGCCCGGTGCAACGCATCGAACAGGACGGATGGGTCATCCGCATTGACGACCGGTTCGACGACAGCGGGGACCCGCGGCGACTGTCGCTCGATCGCGCGCCGGGCCCATCGACAACGCGGCAGGTCACGCTGCGACTCGTTCTCGACGCAAGCGCCGGCACGACGGGTGCGCCGGAGGCGCCCACCCAATGAGTCGCCAGTTCCTCAACCTGCCGGCGCCAGCCAAGCTCAACCTGTTCCTGCACGTCATCGGTCGGCGCGACGACGGCTACCACGAGTTGCAAAGTTTCATCGTTCCGATCGCGCTCACCGACACGCTCGACTTCGAACTGCGTGAGGACGGGACGATCGGGCGCAGCGGCCAGGTCATCGGCCCGGTCGCGCAGGATCTCTGCGTACGGGCGGCGACACTGCTGAAGGAGGCGAGCGGCACACCGCTGGGCGTCGACATTGCCGTCGAAAAACACATCCCGGCCGGCAGCGGCATGGGCGGCGGATCCTCGGATGCCGCCACGACCCTGCTGGCCCTGAACCGACTGTGGCAACTGGGCTGGTCGCGCGAAAGGCTGGCCGCGCTGGCGGCGCGGCTGGGTGCCGACGTGCCCTTTTTCCTGGGCCAGGGGCCAGCGCTGGCTGAAGGTATCGGCGAGCGGCTGACGCCGCTTGCGTACCCCGCCGCCTGGTTTGCCATTGTCCACCCCCAAGTCCATGTTTCCACAGCAGAAATCTTCTCGAACCTGAAATTGACACGTTGCACGAAAGCCCTGACAATCTCGGACTTTTCTGCGCTGCGGGATCCTGCGGCCAGCGCGAGTTCGGCTGGATCGGTGCCGCTTTTTGGCGCCAATGACCTTGAGGCGGTCGCGCGGCAGCGCATCACCGAGGTCGAGGCGGCCATCGCGTGGCTGGCCCGCTTCGGGCCGGCACGCATGACGGGCTCGGGATCGGCAGTATTTGCGCCGATGCCCGATCAAGCCGCGGCGCAAGAAGCGGTGAGCGGGTTGCCGAAGGGCTGGAACGGCTGGGCCGTTCGAAGCCTGACGCGATTGCCGCTGGCCGAGTGGTGATGCGTGACCGCGGCGGTGGGTGAATTTGCGAGAATACGTCTGCGGGCGCAAAGGTTTCGCGCTGGGGAGTCGCCAAGCTGGTTAAGGCACCGGATTTTGATTCCGGCATTCGAGGGTTCGAATCCTTCCTCCCCAGCCATTGATTGGCATCGCCGAGGTGTGCGGGTCGCTCTGCGGCGCAGGCATCTCGGCGAATTGATTTCACGCGCGGGGCTCTGAGCATCGGGCAGCCGCCGTGGCCACTGACAGCAACATCCGGATCCTGCCAAGTCGCGTCATGCGATGAGTCCATTCGAGAGTCGAAACATGGTGCAGATGGTGCCGGACAACCTGATGGTGTTTGCGGGCAACGCCAATCCCCGCCTCGCACACGCTGTCGTGCAGCAGCTGAACCTGCCATTGGGTCGCGCGCAGGTCTCGCGCTTTTCCGACGGCGAAGTGATGGTCGAGGTCAACGAGAACGTCCGCGGCAAGGATGTGTTCGTGCTGCAGTCGACCTGCTCGCCGACGAACGACAACCTGATGGAATTGATGATCATGGTCGACGCCTTCAAACGCGCGTCGGCCGGCCGCATCACGGCCGCGATCCCGTACTTCGGCTACGCGCGGCAGGACCGCCGGCCGCGCTCGGCGCGGGTGGCGATCAGCGCCAAGGTCGTCGCCAACATGCTGCAGGCCGTCGGCCTGCATCGCGTACTGACGATGGATCTGCACGCCGACCAGATCCAGGGCTTTTTCGACATACCGGTGGACAACGTCTACGCCAGCCCGATCCTTCTCGGCGATCTGTGGAAACACAACTACGAGAATCTGGTGGTGGTCTCGCCGGACGTCGGCGGCGTGGTGCGGGCCCGCGCGCTGGCCAAGCGCATGGAAGCCGATCTGGCGA
>JBFGOX010000358.1:0-3883 GCA_041565015.1 Burkholderiaceae bacterium | reverse complement strand
GCAGCTGATCGACCGCGCGCGCGCCAGCGTCGAAGCGCACGGGGGCGGGCTTGATGCGAAGGCGTTCGAGACGCTGGCGGGAAAACTGCAGTATGTCGACGGTGATTACGCCGATCAGGCGACGTTTGCGCGGCTGAAGCAGGCGCTCGGCGGCGCGCGGCGACCATTGCATTACCTGGCGATCCCGCCGAGCCTGTTCGGCGACATCGTGCAGCGACTGCACGCGGCGGGCTGCGCGGACGGCGCGCGTGTCGTCGTCGAAAAGCCCTTCGGCCGCGACCGCGCTTCGGCCGCGACGCTCAATCGCACGCTGCATCGCTTTTTCGACGAAAGCGATGTCTTCCGCATCGACCACTTCCTGGGCAAAGAGCCGGTGCAGAACCTGCAGTACTTCCGCTTCGCCAACGCGTTTCTGGAGCCGGTGTGGAACCGCAACTACGTCGACAGCGTGCAGCTGACGATGGCCGAACGCTTCGGCGTCGAAGGCCGCGGCCGTCTGTACGAGGAACTCGGCGCGATCCGCGACGTCGTGCAGAACCATCTGCTCGAGGTGGTCGCGATGCTGACGATGGAGCCGCCGGCATGCAGCGGCTGCGAGGCCGAGCGCGACGAAAAGGTCAAGGTGCTGCGCGCGATCCGGCCGTTTTCGCGCAAGTCGCTGGTGCGCGGACAGTACGCCGGCTATCGCGACGAAGACGACGTCGATCGAAAGTCGCAGGTCGAGACCTATGCGGCGCTGCAACTGAACATCGATTCATGGCGCTGGGCCGACGTGCCCTTCTTCATCCGCGCCGGTAAGAAGCTGGCGACAACCGCGACCGAAGTACTGGTGAGTTTTCGTCGGCCGCCGAAGAAACTGTTCGACGAGCCGGTGCCGCCGAATAGCAACTACCTGCGCTTTCGCCTCGGACCCGACAAGGTGGCCATCGCGCTGGGCGTACGGGTCAAGGAAGCGGGCGAGGAGATGGTCGGGCGCGAGGAGGAACTGTTCGTCTGCAACGAGAGCACCGAAGAAATGACGGCATACGAGCGGCTGCTCGGCGAGGCCGTGCGCGGCGATCAGGCGCTGTTCGCGCGCGCCGACAGCGTCGAGGCCGCCTGGGCCGTCGTCGACGAGATTCTCGGCGCGGCCGACAGCGTGCAGCCCTACGAGCCGGGTACGTGGGGACCCGCGGCGGCCGATCGAATGGTCGCGCCGCACGGTGGTTGGTACAACCCGGCCGCCGCCGCTTGATGGCGTCATGCCCGCGGGGCGGAGACGCCGGATCCTGACCGGGAGTGCATCGCCATGCCGTTGCCGCTCGAAGACTATGCCTTGATCGGCGATACGCGGACTGCGGCCCTGGTCGGTCGCGACGGTTCGATCGACTGGCTGTGCCTGCCGAGATTCGATTCCTGCGCCTGCTTCGCCGCGCTGCTCGGCGACCGCGGTCACGGCCGCTGGCAGATCGCGCCGAAGGGCGGCGTCGCGTGCACGCGGCGTGCCTATCGTGACGACACGCTGGTGCTGGAAACCGAGTTCGAGACCGTCGACGGCACGGTGCAGGTGACCGACTGCATGCCACTGTGGGAAGGGCGCAGCGACGTCGTGCGCCTCGTGCGCGGCCTGAAAGGGCGGGTCACGATGCGAAGCGAGCTGGTGCTGCGTTTCGACTATGGCTCGATCGTGCCGTGGGTGCGGCGATTGGACGGCGGCATCGTGGCCACCGGCGGTCCGGACGCGGTCGTGCTGCGCTCGATCGTGCCGACGCACGGCGAGGACTTCACCACGATTGCCGAGTTCGAGGTCGCTGCGGGGCAGGAACTGCCCTTCGTGCTGTCGTACTTCCCGTCGCACGAGCCGCTGCCGCTGCCGATCGATGCGCACGCCGCCTGCGAAGTGACCGCCAAATCGTGGCGCGACTGGATGGCAGGGTGCACGTACGACGGCGACTACGCGGCGCCGGTGCGGCGATCGCTGCTGACGCTGAAGGCGTTGACCTATGCACCCACGGGCGGCATTGTCGCGGCGCCGACCACATCTTTGCCGGAGCAGCTCGGCGGCGTTCGCAACTGGGACTACCGCTTCTGCTGGCTGCGCGATGCGGCCTTCACGCTCGACGCGTTGCTCAACTGCGGCTACATCGAGGAGGCGAAGGACTGGCGCGAATGGCTGCTGCGCGCCGCAGCGGGGCGGCCGCAGGACCTGCACATCATGTACGGGCTGCACGGCGAACGACGGCTGACCGAGTTTGAACTGCCGTGGCTGCCCGGCTACGAGGGCGCAGCACCGGTGCGCGTGGGCAACGGCGCCGGCCTGCAGTTCCAGCTCGATGTGTACGGCGAAGTGATGGACGCGATGCACGTGGCGCGCCGCGAGGGCATGCCGGTGTTGCGCGAGGCGTGGCAACTACAGCGCGTGCTGATGGATTTCCTGGAGACGGGCTGGTCGAGAAAGGACAACGGCATCTGGGAAATGCGCGGCGAGCAGCGGCATTTCACGCACTCGAAGCTGATGTGCTGGGTCGCCTTCGACCGGGCGATCACCGCGGTCGAACGCTCGGGTGTCGACGGGCCGGTCGAAAAATGGCGCTCGCTGCGGTCGCAGGTTTTCGATGAGGTCATCGCCCGCGGCTTCGATGCCGAGCGCAACACTTTCACGCAGTCCTATGGCAGCCGCGAGCTCGATGCCAGCGTGCTGCTGATCCCGCTGGTGGGTTTTCTGCCGGCAACCGATCCGAAGATGAAGGGCACGGTGGCGGCGATCGAGCGTGAACTGCTCGACGACGGCTTCGTACTGCGCTATCGCACCACGGAGTCGGTCGACGGACTGCCGCCCGGCGAGGGCGTCTTCCTGCCGTGTTCTTTCTGGCTGGTCGACAACTATGCGTTGCAGGGCCGTCGCGCCGAGGCCTGCGCCCTGCTCGAGCGACTGTTCAGGCTTGCCAACGACGTCGGCCTGCTGGCCGAGGAATACGATCCGCGTGCGCAGCGGCAACTCGGCAACTTTCCTCAGGCTTTCTCGCACGTGGCGTTGATCAACGCGGCGCGCAGCGTGAGCAGCCTCGGCGGCAAGTGCGTCGTGACCGGCGAACGCTGATGCCGGATGTCAGCCGAGCGGTCCCGCCTTGACCGCGTGGCCGCCGAAGCTCTTGCGCATCATCGCCAGCAGCCGGTTCGCATAGTCGCCGTGGCCCTGGCTGGCGAAACGCGCCATCAGCGCCAGGCTCATCACCGGTGCCGGCACGCCGAGTTCGACCGCCTCGAGCGCGGTCCAGCGGCCTTCTCCGGAATCGGCCACATGCGGCGCGATGTCGGCCAGTACGGTGTCGCCGCGCAGGAACTCCGCGGTCAGATCGAGCAGCCACGAGCGGATCACCGTGCCTTCGCGCCATGCTTCGGTCACAGCAGCAAGATCGAACTCGAACTCGCGTTTGGCCTGCATCACCGCCAGCCCCTCGGCCAGCGCCTGCATCATCCCGTACTCGATGCCGTTGTGGACCATCTTGGCGAAGTGCCCGGCACCGCTGGCGCCGCAGTGAACCCAGCCGCGGTCGGGTGCGGGCGCCAGCTGCTGCAGCAGCGGCGTGATCGTCTGGATTGCCTCGCGTGGGCCGCCGACCATCAGCCCGTAACCGTTCTCGAGACCCCAGACACCGCCAGAAACACCGGCGTCGATCATCGTCAGGCCGCGTTCGGCGAGCGATGCGGCGCGGCGCACGGTGTCCTTGTAGTAGGCGTTTCCGCCGTCGACGACGATATCGCCGCGCTGCAACTGCGGCGCCAGTTCGTCGAGCACGGCCTGCGTCACTTCGCCGGCCGGCACCATCACCCAGACGATGCGCGACTTGCCCAAGGAGTCAAGAAGGGCCGCAATGCTGTCGACCGTCGTGGCGCCGCGCTC
>JBFGOX010000357.1:0-3885 GCA_041565015.1 Burkholderiaceae bacterium | reverse complement strand
GCCGAGGCCATCCTTGCCAAACGCGGGATGAAGCTGCTGTACGCGGTGCCCTGGCCGCCTCAGGGCATCTACGCGAAGAAGGAACTGAAGTCGGCCGCTGACATGCGCGGCCTGAAATGGCGCGCCTATAACCCGGCGACGACGAAGATCGCGCAGTCGGTCGGCGCCACGCCGCTGACGATCCAGGCCGCCGAGTTGTCGCAGGCACTGGCCACCGGGGTGGTCGACTCGACGATGACCTCCGGCGCCACCGGTGTCGACTCGAAGATCTGGGAATCGCTGACGCACTATCACCGCGTCAACGCCTGGTTGCCGAAGAACATGTTGATCGTCAATGCGCGCGAGTTCGGCAAGCTCGACAAGGCCACGCAGGACATCGTCGTGCGCACGGCGGCCGACGCCGAGAAGAAGGGCTGGGAGCGCATGCGCGCCTACGACGACGAATCGGTCGGCATTCTGCGCAAGAACGGCATAACGATCGTCACGCCGTCGGCGCAGCTGGTCAGCGACATGAAGAAGATCGGCGACGAAATGGAGGCCGACTGGCTGAAGGCCGCCGGCGCCGACGGCAAGAAGATCCTTGACAGCTACCAGCGCAAGGCGGCGGCGAAGAAATAGGCGATCCGCGCTTTTCGGCCCTGACCTGACGCAAGCCCCCGCCTGAGGCGCGCGGGGGCTTTTGTTTGCCGCCCATACGATGAAGTCCCCGCTGAGCCCGCTGTACAAGCTGTTTGGTGTCATCGGCGCGGTCTTCATTCTGCTGACGCTGCTGATCCAGCTGGTCGCCATCTTCGGCCGCTTCGTCCAGTTCTCGATCAGCGGCCACGATGCCTACGCCGGCTACTTCCTCGCCGCGGGAACTTTTTTCGCCCTGGCGCACACGCTGCGCCACGGCGAACACATTCGCGTGACGCTGATCATCAGCCGCCTTCACGGCGCCAAGCGCCTTTGGATGGAAGTCTTCTGCCTGGCCGTAGCCACGTTTCTGTCCGGCTACTTCGCCTATTACTCAGGCCGGCTGGCCTGGGGTTCTTGGACCTACGGCGACATCTCCACGGAAATCGACGCCACGCCGCTGTGGATCCCGCAGTTGTCGATGGCGCTCGGCGTCGCCGCGTTGTGCCTGGCGTTCGCCGAGGAACTGATCTACGTGCTGTGGCGTCGCCGGCTTCCGGCGCAGCACGCTGCCGACAGGCTGCACCTGGAGTAGGCGATGGATGCGTGGGCTGCGGCTGTGCTGATCGTGCTGATGTTCGCCATCCTGGGAGCGGGCATCTGGATCGGCATCGGCATCCTCGGTGTCGGCTTGCTGGCGATGGAGCTGTTCACCGACCGTCTGGCCGGCGACAGCCTGGCGCTGACCGTGTGGGGCTCGATGTCGAGCTGGACGCTGACCGCACTGCCCTTGTTCGTCTGGATGGGCGAAATCCTGCTCAAGACGAAATTGTCCGAGGGTCTCTTTCGCGGGTTGGCGCCATGGCTGCAGAAGATTCCGGGTCGCCTGCTGCACGTGAACATCATCGGCTGCACGATCTTCGCCGCCGTCTCCGGATCGTCGGCGGCGACCTGCGCCACGGTCGGCAAGATCTCGCTGCCCGAGCTTGGCAAGCGCAAGTATCCGGAGGTCATGACGATCGGCACGCTCGCCGGCGCCGGAACCCTCGGCCTGTTGATCCCGCCGTCGATCATCATGATCGTGTATGGGGTTGCCGCGGACGTTTCGATCGGCAAGCTGTTCATCGCCGGTATCCTGCCGGGGCTGCTGCTGGCAGGTCTTTTCATGGCCTACACGGTGCTCTGGGCCTTGCGCAACAAGTCGCTTGTGCCTGCTGCCGATCTGCATCTGACCCTGCGGCAGAAGATCTCGCAATCGCGGCACCTGATTCCGGTCGTGCTGCTGATCATGGCGGTGCTCGGTTCGATCTATGCGGGCGTCGCCACCGCCACGGAAGCGGCGTCACTGGGCGTGCTCGGCTCTCTGGTGCTGTCGGCTGCCCAGGGCACGCTGAACTGGCAAACGTTTCGCGACTCGCTGATGGGTGCGACGCGGCTTTACTGCATGATCGCGCTGATACTGGCCGGATCGTCATTCCTGTCGCTGTCGATGGGCTTCATCGGCCTGCCGCGGCACCTGGCTGAAGCCATCGGCGCGATGAACCTGCCGCCGATGCTGCTGCTGGCGCTGCTGATGGTCTTCTACATCCTGCTCGGCTGCTTCCTCGACGGGATCTCGATGGTCGTGCTGACGATGGCCGTGCTGCTGCCGACGCTGCAGACCGCAGGCATCGATCTGCTCTGGTTCGGCGTCTTTCTGGTGATCGTCGTCGAGATGGCGCAGATCACGCCGCCGGTGGGCTTCAACCTGTTCGTGCTGCAGGGCATGACCCGGCGCGAGATCAGTACCATCGCCTGGGCGGCGCTGCCCTATTTCGCGATGATGGTGCTGGCCACGCTGCTGATCTACTTCTTTCCGGCACTGGTCACCGCGCTGCCGAGCCAGATGAAGCTCTAAGCCGTTCGCCGACGGCTAGAATCCGCGCCGCTTCAACTCTGCTCGCCCGCTTCGCCGCGCGGCGCATCCTGCATGCACGTTGCCGTCATCGGCGCCGGCATCATCGGCGTCACCACCGCTTTCGAACTGCGGGCGCGAGGATTCGACGTCACGGTGCTCGAACGCAAGCCCGGCGTGGCCCAGGAAGCGAGCTTCGGCAACGCGGGAGTCATCTCGACCGCGTACGCAGGACCGTGGGCGCAGCCCGGAATGCCGGCCAAGGTGTTCGGTTTTCTCGGGCGCGCGCATGCGCCGGTGATCTTCAGGCCGACGCTCGACCCGGCACAGTGGCGCTGGCTCGTGCGCTGGCTGGGCGAGTGTCGGCTGCAGCGCTACCGCGTCAACAAGATGCGCATGCAGCGGCTGGCCATCTACAGCCGCGGCGTCCTGCATGAACTGCGGGCGCGATTTGCGATTGATTATGAGCAGGCGCAGGGTTGGCTGCAGTTGTTCCGGACCGACGCCGACCTGACGCGCGCGCAGCCGTCGATCGACATGCTGAAGCAGGCGCAGGTGGCGCATCGGCTGCTGACCGCCGCCGAATGCCGAGCGCAGGAACCGGCGCTGGCCGACGGCACGGCGCTCGCCGGCGGCTTGTATCTGCCTGACGAGGAGATCGGCAACTGCGCTTACTTCGCGCGCCGCATCAAGGACCTGGCGCAGGCCGAGGGCGCGTCATTTCGAACCGGGACGCTCGTCACCGGGCTGGTGATCACGGCGGGGCGCGTCACGGCGGTGCAGACGGCGGCTGGCGAACTGCGCGCCGACGCGGTAGTCGTCGCCGCGGGAGCGGACAGTCCGCGACTGCTGCGCGGCACCGGCGTCAAAGTGCCCGTTTACCCGGTCAAGGGTTATTCGCTGACGGTGCCGATCGCGCGACACGAATACGCGCCAGCGATCTCGTTGATGGACGAGGCGTACAAGGTGGCGATCACGCGGCTCGGAAACCGACTGCGAATCGCCGGCGCGGCCGAATTCGGCAACCGAAAGCTGGCGTTGCGCGACGCTGCGCTCGGCACCTTGCTGCGCGTTGCGCGCGACTGGTTTCCGCGCGCAGCGAACTACGGGCAGGCGCATTCCTGGGTCGGGGCAAGGCCCATGCTGCCGGACGGACCGCCAGTGCTGGGCGCAACGCCGCTCGGCAATCTCTACCTGAATGTCGGGCACGGGTCGACCGGCTGGGCGATGGCCTGCGGCTCGGCACGCGTCGTAGCCGATGTCGTCGCCGGCCGCGAGCCGCAGATTGATCTGGAAGGCCTGACGATCGAGCGCTTCCGCCGCCCGCATTCGTCTTAGCATTGGCCATCATGGGCGAACCTCTCTACTCGGTCGCT
>JBFGOX010000356.1:0-3889 GCA_041565015.1 Burkholderiaceae bacterium | reverse complement strand
TCTGTGGGCGAACCTGAATCGTGTGATGATCGATTACCTCGATTCGGTGTCGTTGCAGCAGCTCGTCGACGAGCAGCGGGAGCGACTGGCCCGCAAGGGGGTCAGCATTTCGGCACTGCAAGACAATCGTGGCCTGCGCGAGCGCGGCGACAGCGGCAAGCCGACAAGAGAAACCGCTTTGACCTGAGGTTCGTTTGCCCATGCAACTGCCCATTTACCTCGATTACTCGGCGACGACGCCGGTGGATCCGCGCGTGGTCGACAAGATGATTCCGTATCTGCGCGAGCGTTTCGGCAATCCGGCCTCGCGTAGCCACGCTTACGGCTGGGACGCGGAAAAGGCGGTCGAAGAGGCCCGCGAGCAGGTCGCGCAGCTGGTCAACGCCGATCCACGCGAAATCATCTGGACGTCGGGGGCGACCGAGTCGACGAATCTTGCCGTGAAGGGCGCCGCGCACTTCTACAAGGACAAGGGCAAGCACCTCGTCACCGTCAAGACCGAACACAAGGCCACGCTCGACACAATGCGCGAACTCGAGCGCGAGGGCTACGAGGTTACCTACCTCGACGTCATGGACAACGGGTTGCTGGATCTGGAGGCGTTCAAGGCGGCGCTGCGGCCGGACACGACTGTCGTTTCCGTGATGTTCGTCAACAACGAGATTGGTTTCATCCAGGACATTGCGGCCATCGGCGAGATCTGTCGCCAGCGTGGCATCGTCTTCCATTGCGATGCGGCCCAGGCGACCGGCAAGGTGGTCGTCGATCTGGCGCAACTGAAGGTCGATCTGATGTCTTTTTCGGCGCACAAGACTTACGGTCCGAAGGGCGTTGGCGCGCTGTACGTCCGGCGCAAGCCGCGCGTGCGGCTCGAGGCGCAGATGCATGGTGGCGGCCACGAGCGCGGGCTGCGCTCCGGGACGCTGCCGACGCACCAGATCGTCGGCATGGGCGAGGCGTTCCGTCTGGCGCGCGAGGAAATGGCCACGGAAAACGAGCGCATCCGCATGTTGCGCGACCGGCTGCTGAAGGGGCTGCTGGAGATCGAGGAGGTCTACGTCAACGGCGATCTCGAGCGGCGCGTGCCGCACAACCTCAACATGAGCTTCAACTATGTCGAGGGCGAGAGCCTGATCATGGCGATCAAGGATGTCGCGGTCTCGTCCGGCTCGGCCTGCACGTCGGCCAGCCTGGAGCCTTCTTACGTGCTGCGCGCCCTCGGTCGCAGCGACGAACTGGCGCACAGTTCGATCCGTTTTACGGTCGGTCGCTTCACGACGATCGAGGAGATCGATTACACGGTCGACCTGATCAAGCGCAAGGTTTCCAAGCTGCGCGACCTGTCGCCGCTGTGGGAGATGTACAAGGAAGGCATCGACCTGAACACGGTGCAGTGGGCCGCGCACTGAGCGAGTCACGGCTGCATCGAATCGGAGACGCATATGTCATACAGCAACAAAGTGATTGAGCATTACGAGAACCCGCGCAACGTCGGCTCGTTCGATCGGAACGACGACGCCGTGGGCACCGGCATGGTCGGCGCGCCGGCCTGCGGCGACGTGATGAAGCTGCAGATCAAGGTCGGCGCCAATGGCGTGATCGAAGACGCGCGCTTCAAGACCTACGGCTGCGGCTCGGCGATCGCGTCGAGTTCGCTGGTCACGGAGTGGGTCAAGGGCAAGACGCTCGATGAAGCGGCGACGATCAAGAACACGCAGATCGCCGAAGAACTGGCTCTGCCGCCGGTGAAGATCCACTGTTCGATCCTGGCCGAGGACGCGATCAAGGCCGCGGTGGACGATTACCGCAACAAGCACGGCGCCGCGATCGAAGCGAAGGCGGCCTGAACGACCGATGGAGAGCGACAACATGGGCGTCACGATGACCGAACGCGCCGCCAAGCACGTGGCCAGTTTCCTGGCGCGCCGGGGCAAGGGGATCGGCCTGCGCCTCGGTGTGCGGACGACGGGTTGTTCCGGCATGGCCTACAAGCTGGAGTATGCCGATGCGGTCAATCCGGAGGATCAGGAGTTCGAGAGCCACGGCGTGAAGATCGTGATCGATCCGAAGAGCCTCGCTTATCTCGACGGCACCGAACTCGATTTCGTGCGCGAGGGCCTGAACGAGGGCTTTCAGTTCAACAACCCGCGCGAGAAGGACCGCTGCGGCTGCGGCGAGTCGTTCCGCGTCTGAAGCCGCTTTCGCCGCGGCGGGCATTCCGGCGGCGAAGACCCGCCGCCGGCACCGCGCGCCGCACTGGATCCCCGTGAACGATCCCCGCCTAGATCATTTCGCCCTGTTCGACCTGCCGGTGCGTTTCGCTCTCGACGAGGCGCAGCTGGAGCAGGCGTATCGGCGCGTGCAGGGGCAGGTGCATCCCGACCGGTTCGCGACGGCAGGCGCAGCCGAGCGGCGCGTCGCCATGCAATGGGCGGCACGAGCCAACGAAGCGTTCCGTACCTTGCGGTCGCCCGTTTCGCGTGCGGCTTACCTTTGCGAACGGCACGGCCAGTCGATCGAGGCCGAATCGAACACCGCGATGCCGGCCGAGTTCCTGCACCAGCAGATGCATTGGCGCGAGGAACTCGACGAGCTGCGCGGAGGACGCTCCGGGGCGGCCGCCCGCACGCTGGTCGATGAAGTCGAGACGCGTCGCAATCAGGTCCTGGCGCGCGTCGAGGCGGCGCTCGATGAGCAGCAGGACTATGCCGCCGCAGCAGCCGGCGTACGCGAGCTGCATTTCATCGATCGGTTTCGCGAAGAGCTTGCCGCCTATCGGGACAGCGAGGCAGAGGCGGCGCGCGAGTTCTGATGGCGCTGCTGCAGATCGCCGAACCCGGGCAGTCGACTGCGCCGCACCAGCACCGGCTGGCGGTGGGCATCGACCTGGGCACGACCAACTCGCTGGTCGCCACCGTCCGCCACGGACTGGCCGAGGTGCTGCGCGATGAAGACGGCCGGCCGCTGCTGCCCTCAATCGTTCGCTACCTTGCCGACGGCAGCGTCGAGGTCGGCCACACGGCACAGGCTCATCAAGCGAGCGACCCGCGCAACACCATCGTGTCGGTCAAGCGCTTCATGGGCCGCGGCGTCAAGGACGTCGCCCACGTCGAGAACTTGCCGTACGACTTCGTCGATGCGCCCGGCATGCTGCAGATCAAGACGGTGGCCGGCATCAAGAGTCCGGTGGAGGTTTCGGCCGAAATCCTGAAGACGCTGCGACGGCGCGCCGAAGCCGCACTCAGCGGCGAACTCGTCGGCGCGGTGGTCACTGTCCCGGCCTACTTCGACGACGCGCAGCGACAGGCCACGCGCGATGCGGCCCGCGTGGCCGGCATCAACGTGCTGCGGCTGCTGAACGAACCGACCGCTGCCGCGCTGGCCTATGGCCTGGACAATGCCGCGGAGGGCATATATGCGGTCTATGACCTGGGTGGCGGCACGTTCGACATTTCAATCCTGAAGCTCACGCAGGGCGTGTTCGAGGTGCTGGCCAGCGGCGGCGACTCGGCGCTCGGCGGCGACGACTTCGATCACCGCTTGTACTGCTGGGCGCTGGAGCAGGCATCGCTGTCGCTGCTGCCGCCGCAGGACCAGCGGCTGCTGACCGTCAAGGCACGGGCGGCAAAAGAAACGCTCAGCAGCAAACCGAACACGACGCTGCAGGCGCGCCTTTCGGACCATCGCTGGGTCAACCTGACGATCGGCGCCGACACGTTTGCTGGCATGACGCAGCATCTGGTCGCCAAGACGCTGACCGCTTCGCGCAAGGCGCTGGCCGACGCCCGCCTGAAACCGGCCGACGTCAAGGGCGTCGTGCTGGTCGGCGGTGCCACGCGGATGCCGCATGTCCGCCGGGCGGTGGCCGACCTGTTCGGATCCGAGCCCC
>JBFGOX010000355.1:0-3893 GCA_041565015.1 Burkholderiaceae bacterium | reverse complement strand
CGCTGCGCATCGCGCGCAGCCTGCTGATATCCGAACCGGAGCTTGAGAATGCGCTCTGCATTACCGCCGACCGCTTCCCGGCCGGCGCGAAATACGAACAGGCGTACAACCTGATTTCCGATGGCGCCGCGGCGTGCCTGGTGTCGCGTGAGAAAACGGGCTTGCGCCTGCGCGACGTGCACCACGTGACGAACGGCGCAATGGTTGGTGCATCCGACGACGAAACCGTCGGCAGCTACTTCAACTACACCTGCCGCCTGGTCGAGGAGACGCTCGAGCGTAACGACATCGAGCTTGCAGACGTGCGCTGGGTCGTGCCGCAAAACGTCAATCGCAAAGCCTGGCAGATCCTCTCGAACCTGCTGCGCCTGGCGCCGGAGCAGGCCTGGTTCCCGTCGATCGAGGACGCGGGCCACGTCATCAGCGCCGACAACATCATCAACCTTGCCGCGCTGCAGACCTCGGGCGAGTTGCGCCCGGGCGACCTCGTGCTGACGTTCATGGCCGGCTACGGCTGCAACTGGCAGTGCGCATTGCTGGAGGCCGTATGAACCGCATCGACTTCAACCAGTTCCTGGCTGCGCTGTCGGACCAGTCGGAGGACGCGTTCATCGACCCGGGCCAGTTCGACTGGCCGGAAACGCTGGACGAGGACGCGTGGTATTTCTCGCCGGAGCTGGTTTCGCTCTACGGCACCGAGGCGTGGGACGCGCTCGACGAGCTGCAGCAGAAACGACTCGCCTTCTTCGAGGCCGTCAACTTCTTCAGCCTGAACATTCACGGCGAGAAGTACCTGATCAGTGAGATCTCCCGGCACCTGTACGACAACGGCAACGTGGAGCTGTCGCGCTACCTGACGCACTTCGTCGACGAAGAAGCACGGCACATGATGTACTTCGCGAACTTCTGCCGCCGCTATGCCGGCAAGATCTACGTCGACCGCAGCGTGCACAACGTTACCGACGGTGACGAGGTGACGGACCTGTTCCTGCTGTTCGCGCGCATCAACGCGTTCGAGGAAATCGTCGATCATTACAACCGCGTCATGGCGAAGGACGCGCGGCTCGCGCCGGTCGTGCGCGAGATCAACCGTATCCACCACGTCGAGGAAATGCGCCACCTGCAGTTCGGCCGGCGCTTTCTCGCGCACATTCTCGAGCGGCACGGCGACGAATGGGGCGACGCGCGACGCGCTCTGCTGCGCGAACACCTGTCGGGGTACCTGCAGCTCGTCTGGAAGACCTATTACAACCCCGACGTTTACAAGGACGCGGGCCTGCAGGATCCGTTCGATACCTGGCGCGAGTGCAGCAATGCGCGACCGGCGCGGCAGCACCGCGAGCGTATCGGCCGGCGCCGGCTCGCGTGGCTCAGGAAACTCGAACTGCTGGAGGCAGCGTGATGAGTGCAACGGCAATTGAGCAGGTGAGATCCTGTCTCGCAGCGATCAAGCCGGCGCTGGATGTCGGCAGCGTGGCCGACGATACGCCGCTGCTCGAGGAGCGCGTCATCACGTCATTCGACGTGCTGGACCTGCTGCTCTACCTCGAGCACGCGAGCGGCCGCGCGATCGAGCGCAGCCAGCTCGTGCCCGGCAGCTTTCGCGACATCGCGACCATCGCGCGCGTGTTCATCGAGCGGGAGACGGACGAATGAGCGCCGTCATGGATCTACAACTCGCCGACCTGCACTGGGACGAGCACGGTTGCGCGACGTTGAGCGGCGCGCTGTTCGAGTGGTCGCTCGCCCTCGACCGTTTCGTTCGCGAGCGCGCGCAAGCCGCCGGCGCCACCGACTACCGCTTCCCGAGCCTGATCTCCGCGCAGGCGCTGGCGCCGGTTGCGTACCTGCGTTCATTCCCGCACCTCGCGACCTTCGTCACGGCCGGCAGGCGCGATGCGCTGCAGGACGTTGCGAGGCAGCACGGCAGCGCCGTCCACGTACCGATGAACCCGGACTGCTTTGAAGACGCCACGCACCTGCTCCTGCCTGCCGCCTGCTACCACTGCTACCCGATGCTCGCAGGCCGGCAGCTTTCGGCACCGATGCTGCTGACGATGCGCTGCCAATGCTTCCGCCGCGAAACGCACTACCTGCCGCTGCAGCGGCAGTGGAGCTTCGAGATGCGCGAAGTCGTCTGCATCGGCGACGCCGCGACCATTGCCGGGTTCTGCGACGACTGGCGCGATGGCATCGACCGGTTGCTCGCGGCGCTCGGAATCAGTGCCGCGTGGCGGACCGCGACCGACCCGTTTTTCGATCCGGCGCGCGACCCGAAAGCGCTCGCGCAGCTGATCGAGCCGACGAAGCTGGAACTGCGTACTGCGGCTGGCCTCGCCATTGCCTCGGTCAACCGGCATCGCCGCTTCTTCGGCGAGAGTTACGACATCCGCATCGGCGACAAGGATGCCGAGTCCGCCTGCGTAGCGTTCGGTATCGAGCGCTGGCTGCACGCAATGATGGAAACGCACGGCAGCAACGTCGATAAGTGGCCGACGCCCGGAGCCATTGCGTGAGCACGACGCTGATCACCGGCGCCGACGGCCACCTCGGCCGCGCACTGGCGCGCTGGTTGCTCGCGAACGGCGATGACGAGCTGTTGCTTTGGGTGCGCGCCGCGAACACCGCTCAGTTCGAGCAGAAGTGCGCTGCGCTGGGTGACCTCGCTACCGGTCCGCGCTGCCGCATCGTTTATGGCGACCTGCGCCAGCCGCAGCCGTTCGCGCGGTTAACGCCGGCGGGTATCCGCACGATCATCCATTGCGCCGCCGTCACCGACTTCGGCGTTGCACAGGACATTGCGCAGGCAGTGAACGTCGACGGCACGGCAAAACTCATCGAGTTCGCACATAGCTGCCCGAACCTGTCGCGCTTCGCCTATCTCGGCTCACTGTACGCCGCGGGGCTGCGCGAGGGCGGCATCGACGAAGCACCGTTGCCGCAGCCGCAACGCTTTGCGAATCATTACGAGCAATCCAAGTGGCAGGCCGAGGCGCTGCTGCAGGTTTACCAGGACCTGCCGTGGCAGGTGTTTCGCGTCGCGACGCTACTCTGCGACGACGATAGCGGCACCGTGCGGCAGCAAAACGTCGTACATAACACGCTGCGCCTGCTCTACTACGGGCTGCTGCCGGTCGTACCGGGCGATGCCGGCACGCGCGTTTATCTCGCGACGACCGACTCCGCCGTTGCCGCGATCGGCACACTTCTCGACGCCGGAGAACACGGCTTCTTCAATCTATCCGATGACGGCGAACACGCGCTGACGCTCGGCGCATTGCTGCAGACCGTTTACGACGCCTTCATGCGCGACCACGCGTTTGCGCGTCACGGCATCCTGCAGCCGCGGTTCTGCGACCAGGCGTCGTTCGACCTGCTCGCCGGCAGCGTCGGCTCGTTTGGCGGCGCGATGGCGCAGGCACTCGGCAGTGTCGTGCCGTTCGCGCCGCAGCTTTACAGCGACAAGCAGGTCGTGAATACGCGGGCGCGTGCGGCAATGCCGTATTGCGATATGCCGGCGCTGCTGCAGATCGTGTGCGAGCGGCTGGTCGCGAGCCGCTGGGGCATCCGTGACGACGAGGGCAGCCGGCAATGCGCCTGATCGACATCGAAACCCGGGCCGCGGCCGAGCTGGGTGTGCCGCTGGTCATCGCGCACGCCGATACGCCGGCAGGGACGCTGAGCGTCGCCGAACGTCGGCAACTCGAGGCGTTACGCTTCGAGGCGCGCAGGCGCGACTGGCTGATCGGCCGCAACGCGCTGCAGCAGGTGCTCAGGCGACGGGGTGAGTCAGACGACTGCGCGAATGTTCGACATTCGGACACCGGCGTCTCGCTGACGCACGGTGACGGCCAGGCGTTCGCGGTCGGCGCCGCGACGCCGGGCATCGGCAT
>JBFGOX010000354.1:0-3896 GCA_041565015.1 Burkholderiaceae bacterium | reverse complement strand
GCGTCCAGCCAGCCGCGCAGGTCGGTGAGCCCGTCACCCAGGTTCGCCTCGGTGCTCGGACAGATGACGACGCCGGCACCGCTTGCGGCGACGGCGTCGATCTCGGCCGCCACCGTATGCGTGGCGTGAACGAGTTGCCAGCGCGCATCCAGCACCTGTTGCCTTGCAAGCCACTCGATCGGCCGCGCGCGGGTGGCCGCCAGGCATTCGTCAACCTCGCCGGTCTGCTCGGCCACGTGCACGTGGATCGGACCGTCGAAGCCCGCCGCCAGGTCGCCAAGCGCCGTAACCGAGTCCGGCGCCGCCGCGCGCAGCGAGTGGATGGCCAGCCCGGCATTCACATGCGGACGGCCGGCGGCCGCGATTTTCTGCGCCGCCGCCCATACGTCGGGCGCGCGCATTGCGAACCGTCGCTGGTCGGCACGCAGTTCCGTCTGCATGAAGCCGGCGCGCTCGTACAGCACCGGCATCAGCGTCAGGCCCAGGCCCGCGTCGGTCGCGGCATCGGCCAGCGCCCACGACATCTCGAGCGGATCGGCATACGGCCGGCCGTCGACGTCGTGCTGCAGATAATGGAACTCGCAGACCTGCGTGTAGCCACCCAGCAGCAGTTCGACGTAGAGCTGGCTCGCCACCGCCCGCAACTGCTCAGGCGCGATGCGCAGCGCCACGCGATACATGCGCTCGCGCCAGGACCAGAAATCATCGGCGTCCGAATCGCGCCGTTCGGCGAGCCCCGCAAAAGCGCGCTGGAACGCGTGGCTGTGCGCATTGACAAGTCCCGGCAGCAGCGGTCCGGCGAGCACCGTCGCAGCTTCCGGCGGCTGCGCGACATCGGCAGTGATTTCGGCCCAGCAACCATCAGCGCCAACGCGCAGCAGCACGCCGTCGCCCCAGCCGTCATCGAGCCAGGCGATCGGCGCCCATAGCAGTTCTGGGCGCGACTCAGGCATCGGGCTGCCAGGCGAGCGCCGCTTCGAGCAGCGACCGCAACAGCGGCTTGAGCTTCGCGGCGCGCTCGGCGTCGATTTCAAACGGTGGCGCCTCGGCCATGTACGTCGACCAGCACATTTCGAGCTGCACCGCATGTACGCCGTGTTGTGGCTGCCCGTAGTGGCGCGTGATGTAGCCGCCCTTGAAGCGACCGTCCGTTACCTGCGTGTAGTCGGTCTGCGCCTGCAGCACCTGCATGAGCGCCGCGCGCAGCGAAGGTGCGCAACTCGTGCCACCGGCGGTGCCGAGATTGAGGTCCGGCAGCTTGCCTGCAAAGAGCCATGGCAGCACCGACTTGATGCTGTGCCCTTCCCACAGCAGGGCGTGGCCGTGCTGCGCCTTCAGCCGCGCAAGCTCGGCGGCAAGCGCTTCGTGGTACGGCCGCCAGTAGGCCTCTCGCCGCCGTGCGATCTCGCCGTCGTCAGGCGTCCTGCCGTCGCGGTAAAGGGGATCGCCACTGAAAAAACGCGTCGGCACCAGTTCGGTGTTGTTAGTGCCGGCGTACATCGGGCTGTTTTCCGGCGGCCGGTTCAGGTCGATGACAAACCGCGAATGGCGCGGCACGATCATGCTGGCGCCGAGTTCGCGCGCGAAGCCGTAGAGTTGCTCCAGATGCCAGTCGGTGTCCTCGACCTGCAACGCACGCTCGACGAACGGCGCCCGCATGGCCTCGGGAATCCGCGTGCCGACATGCGGCAGGCTCAGCAGCAACGGCGCGCGACCGCGGTGCAACGTGAAGACCGAATCGTTCATCGCGGGCGCTCCTCGCCGCCGACGATGACGCGCGCGCACGGATTGCGGCCGAACCAGTAGGCCAGTTCGTTCGGATGCTCGAGTTCCCAGGCGACGAAGTCGGCGCGCTGGCCACAGGCGAGTCGGCCACGATCGCGCAGCCCGAGCGCGCGTGCGCCGTTGACGGTGACCGCGCGCACCGCCTCCTCGGGCGTCAGCTGAAAAAGCGTACAGGCCATGTTGATCATCAGCAGCAGCGACAGCGTCGGCGACGAACCGGGATTGTGGTCGGTGGCCACCGCCATCGGCACGCCGGCTGCGCGCAGTGCCGCCACCGGCGGCAGCTTCCTTTCGCGCAGGAAGTAGAAGGCGCCGGGCAGCAGCACCGCGACGGTCCCGGCCTGCGCCATCGCGCGCACGCCGTCGTCGCCCAGATATTCCAGATGGTCGCACGACAGGGCGCCGAATTCCGCCGCCAGTCGCGCACCGCCCTGGTCGCTCAACTGTTCGGCATGCAGCTTGACCGGCAGCCCGAGTGCACGCGCGGCTTCGAAAACGCGCCGCGTCTGTGCCGGCGTGAAGCCGATTCGATCGCAGAAGACATCGACCGCGTCGACCAGGCCCTGCGCGTCGAGATCCGGCAGCCAGCGGCAAACGGCATCGATGTAGTCGTCGGCGCGGCCGGCAAACTCGGGCGGCAATGCATGCGCCGACAGGCAGGTCGTGCGCACGGTCAACGGCAGATCGTCGCCGAGCCGGCGCGCGACGCGCAGGCAGCGCGCCTCGTGTTCGGCGTCGAGGCCATAGCCGGACTTGATCTCCACTGTGGTCACGCCCTCGGCCATCAGTGACTGCGCGCGCTGGCACGCCGCCAGGAACAACGCTTCTTCGCCCGCGGCACGGGTGGCCGCAACGGTCGAGACGATCCCGCCGCCGGCGCGTGCGATTTCCTCGTAGCTCGCGCCCTGCAGCCGCAGTTCGAATTCCCGCGACCGCTGGCCACCGTAGACAAGGTGCGTGTGGCAATCGACCAGGCCGGGCGTGACGAGCAAGCCACCGAGGTCGTGTTCGGCGTCGGGCTTCGGTCCGTGCGGCAGGTCGTCCTCGTCGCCGACCCAGCGCAGCACGTCGCCTTCGACCAGCATGGCGCCGCGCCCGATCGATCCCCACGCCGACGGCCCGTCCAGCGTGGCCAGGCGCGCGTTGCGCCACAACGTGATCATCGGACGACCCCGGTCGGCGTGGCGGCCAGCCAGTAACCGAGCAGGTCCGCACCAGGCTGCGCAGCGGTGAACGACAGTCTTTCGGGCGCCTGGCCGAACCACAGCAGCGCTCCCGCCGGGACGTCGAATTCGTCCCCGGCCGCAAGGCAGCGTCCCGGCGTCGCCGCGAACAGTCCGCAGCATGCGGCTTGCGGCGTCCAGGTTCCGCCGCTGCGGACCGGTGCCATGCCGCCGCGCGCCTGGCGCAGCATCAGGTTCAGGTCGCGAGTCGGTCCGCCGAGCAGGCGGCAGGCGGTCGTTGCCTCGCCACTGAATCCCAGCGGCTCAGCGCCGCGCACGATGCGATGCGGCTTGCCGTCGACCGTCAGTTCGACGCCGTCGCCTTCGAGCACCGCGAACCAGCGCCGCGTGCCGCCGAATACCGAGAAGGGTCCGTCGGCCGCAACGTCGGCCACGCTGACGCGAACGGCCCAGTGCTGCGGCGCCGGCCAGGCGAGCAACTCGCGCGTCAGGCCGCCGCCGTTGCGCCAGGGCTGCGCGACGACCTCATCGATCCGGATCAGCGCTGCGTTCACGGGCTGAACCGCCCTTCCAGCTGGTAGCGGCTGCCGGGATGGACCAGGCGAGCCAGCGTGATTGGCACGCCGCGGCTGACCGTGCGCCGCACGACGATCAGGCATGGCTCGTCAGCGCCGATGTTCAGCAGCCGCGCCTCCTGCCGCGTCGGCGCGCCGGCCTGGATCGTGTACTGCGCTTCCCACAGGGGCGCGACCTCGAGCAGATAATGCGTCGGCGTCGTTCGCGAGAAGTCGACCTGCAGATAGTCGGGCGCACAGGCCGGATTCACATAGCGGTCTTCGCATTGCAGCGGCACGCCGTTGTCATGGTGCACGATCAGCGTGCGATACACGGGACTGCCCTCGGCCAGCCCCAGCTGCCGTGCCAGCG
>JBFGOX010000353.1:0-3899 GCA_041565015.1 Burkholderiaceae bacterium | reverse complement strand
GTGGCGGGCACGCACGGGAAGACGACCGTCTCGGCGATGCTCGCCGCGATCCTCGAGCATGCTGGCCTGGCGCCCGGTTTTCTGATCGGTGGCGTGCCGCTCGACTTTGGCGTTTCGGCGCGTGCCGGCGCCGCGGCTTTCTTCGTCATCGAGGCGGACGAGTACGACACCGCCTTCTTCGACAAGCGCAGCAAGTTCGTCCACTACTTTCCGCGCACGGCCGTACTGAACAACCTCGAGTACGACCACGCCGACATCTTTGCCGATCTGACGGCGATCGAAACGCAGTTCCATCACCTAGTGCGTGGCGTGCCGGGTCGTGGCCGCATCGTGACCAACGGCGCCGACACGGCCATCGCGCGCGTGCTTGCCCGCGGCTGCTGGTCGGAACTGGAGCAGTTTGCGCTCGCCGATGGCTGGCACGCCGAGGCGATCGAGGAAAACGAGCGGCACGCCTTCGATGTCGCTTTCGGCCACCAGCACTTCGGTCGTCTGTCGCTGCCGCTCGCCGGCGCCCACAACAGGGCCAACGCGCTGGCGGCGATCGCGGCCGCGCGTCATGCCGGCGTGCCCCCGGAGGCGGCCATCGAAGCGTTGAGCCGGTTCGGCGGCGTCCGACGCCGGCTCGAGGTGCGCGGATCTGTCGCCGGCATCACCGTCTACGATGACTTCGCGCATCACCCGACGGCGATCGAAATCACGCTCGATGGCCTGCGCCGCCGAGTCGGAGGCGCGCGGATCCTGGCCGTGCTCGAACCGCGCTCGAACACCATGAAGCTGGGTTCGATGAATGCGCGCTTGCCGGCGAGCCTGCGTGAGGCCGATCTGGTCTTTTGCTACGGGGCACGCGACGGAAAGAACGCGCTCGGCTGGGAGCCCGCGCAGGTGCTGGCGCCGCTCGGCCAGCGAGCGCGCTGCTTCGACGACCTGGGTGCACTGGTCGGCTCGGTGGCGGCGGCCGCCCTCGCCGGAGACCATGTGCTGGTCATGAGCAATGGCGGCTTTGGCGGCGTGCATGATCGGCTGCTGGCAGCGCTTGCCGAGCGTGCGCCGCAGGAGCGCGCGGCGTGATCTTCTATTTGCATGGTTTCCGCTCGTCGCCGCAGTCGAAGAAGGCCCAGCAGATCCGCACGCGCCTCGCCGAACTCGGTCGGCTCGGTGATTTTCTGTGTCCGCAGTTGCCGGTTTCGCCGCGCGCCGCAGCGCGGTTGATCGAGGCGGCGGCAAGGCTGGAGGATCCGCAGCAGCTGGCCCTGATCGGCTCGTCGCTCGGCGGCTACTACGCGACCTGGCTCGCCGAGGCCGTTGGTTGCCGCGCCGTGGTGCTGAATCCGGCGATCACGCCGTACGAGGATCTGCGCGCGCACCTGGGCGTGCAGACCGTGTTCTTCTCCGAGCAGCACATCGAGATGAAGGCCGAGTACCTCGATGAACTGCGCGCGCTCGACACGCCGCGCATCACTCGCCCGGAGCGGTACTTCCTCGTCGCCGCCACGGGCGACGAGGTGATCGACTGGCGCACGATGGTCGGCAAGTACGCCGGATGCCGGCAGCGCGTCATCCAGGGCTCGGATCATCAGATCAGCGATTTCGCCGCCTACCTCGACGACGTACTCGAGTTCTGCGGCAGCGGCTAGAAAGCAGGGGGAAAGAAAGTGCGGCTCAGAGGCAAGGTCTCGATCATCACCGGCGGCGCGCAGGGCATCGGATTCGCCACTGCCCACAAGTTCGCCGCTGAAGGTGCGATCGTCGTCGTCGCCGACATGAAGCAGGAGGCGGTCGACGCCGCGGTAAAGGAGTTGCGCGGAAGCGGCGCAACCGCCGAGGGATTCGCCGTCGACGTCACGCAGCGCGGACAGGTCGACGAGATGGTTCGTTCGCTGAAGACGCGATTCGGTCGCATCGACGTGCTGGTCAACAATGCGGGGATCACGCTCGATGCGCGGCTGCAGAAGATGTCGGACGCTCAATTCGACCAGGTCATCGCCGTGAACCTGAAGGGCACTTACAACTGCGCTCAGGCCGTCGTCGAATCGATGGTCGAGCAGGGCAGCGGCGTGATCCTGAACGCCTCGAGCGTGGTCGGCATCTACGGCAACTATGGTCAGAGCAACTACGCCGCAAGCAAGTTCGGGGTGATCGGTTTCGCCAAGACCTGGGCTCGCGAACTCGGGCCCAAGGGCATCCGGTGCAACGCGGTGTGCCCCGGTTTCATCGCCACGCCGATCCTGAAGACGATTCCGGACAAGGTTATGGCGCAGATGACCGAACGCGTGCCGATGAAGCGGCTCGGGCGGCCCGAGGAAGTCGCTGATGTCTACGCCTATCTGGCCTCGGACGAGGCCAGCTACATCAACGGCGCGGTGATCGAGGTCGCCGGCGGCCTGACCGTCTGATGAAAGAAACGGTGCCGACGCTGCCCGTTTCGGCTCAGCGCGTGCAGACGGCGCTCGCCGCGCTCGGCATCGACACGCGGGTGATCGAACTGCCGGTGGCAGCCCGTACCGCGCAGCAGGCGGCCGATGCGCTCGGCATCGCGGTCGGCCGCATCGCCAAGTCGCTGGTCTTCCGGGCGACGACGTCCGGGCGCGCGGTACTGGTGATCGTGGCCGGCGATCGACGGGCCGATGAGCACCGGATTGCCGCCGAGCTCGGCGAGCCGATCGAGCGCGCGCCGCCTGAGTTCGTGCGCGAACACAGCGGCTTTGCCATCGGCGGCGTGGCTCCGGTGGGCCATCCGTCCGTGCTCGAGACCTTCGTCGACGCGTCGCTGCGCCGATTCGACACGGTCTGGGCGGCCGGCGGCACGCCGCACTGCGTGTTCCCGATCGCGCCGGAGGCTCTGCTCGCCGCCAGCGGCGGCCGCGAGATCGATCTGGGCTGATGGAGGCAAGCTTCGTTTCCGCAGTGGTTCTGCTGCTGATCGTCTGCGACCCGGTCGGCAACGTTCCGATCTTCATCAGTGCGCTGCGCGACGTGCCGCGCGAGCGGCGGCGAACGATCATCCTGCGCGAGTGCCTGATCGCTTTCGGCGTGCTGGTGGTCTTCGTTTTCGTCGGCGGTCCGTTCATGCGCTTGCTGGGGCTGTCGGAACTGAGCCTGCAGATCGGCGGCGCGGTGGTGCTGATGCTTGTGGCGCTGCGCATGGTGTTTCCGTCGGCGGAGGGCATCTTTGGGCAGACGCCGGGCGGCGAACCTTTCATCGTGCCGCTTGCGGTGCCGGCGCTGGCCGGTCCGTCGGCGCTGGCCACCGTTCTGCTGCTCGTCTCGCGTGACCCGGCCCGGAACTGGCTCTGGGTGGCGGCGATCGCGGTGGTGATGGCCGTCAGTGCCGGGGTCCTGGCGTTTGCCGAGAAGATCATGCAACGGCTCGGCGAACGGGTCACGCTGGCGTTCGAACGACTGCTCGGCCTTGTACTGGCCGCGATCGCGGTCGAGTTGATGCTGCGCGGGATCAGATCGTTCGTCGCCAGCCTGTAGGCTAGGCCCGATGCATCTGCTGTTCGACGACGACGGGAACTTCAAGGCCGGCACGGTGCTGTCGGCGACGGATTCCTCGTACCAGGTTGAAACCGTGAGCGGCAAGCGGACCAAGGTTCGCGCCTCGCACGTGCTGTTGCGCTTCGAGCAGCCGGCGCCGGCGCCGATGCTGCAGCAGGCGCAGCAGCAGGCCGAGGCGATCGACGTCGATTTTCTTTGGGAGTGCGCGCCGCAGCAGGAATTCGGATTCGAGGAGATGGCGCGCGAATACCACGGCCACGTACCTTCGGCCGTTGAGTCAGCCGCCATTTTGTTGCGGCTGCACGGTGCGCCTGTTTACTTTCACCGCAAGGGGCGAGGGCGATTTCGTCCGGCGCCGCCCGAGACGCTGAGGCAGGCGCTGGCGGCGCTGGAGCGGC
>JBFGOX010000352.1:0-3905 GCA_041565015.1 Burkholderiaceae bacterium | reverse complement strand
TTGACCACCGCCTGGACGCGACGCGGCCCGCTGGCCATGATGCTGCTGCCGCTCGCCTGGATCTACGCGGCGGCACGGGCCGTGCACCGGGGCCTGTACCGCTTCGGCCTGCTGAAGTCCTGGCCGATCGGACTGCCGGTCATCGTCATCGGCAACCTCTACGCCGGTGGCACGGGCAAGACACCGCTGACGATCGAACTGGTACGGGCGCTGGCCGCGCGCGGCTGGCGGCCAGGCATCATTTCGCGCGGCTATGGCCGGGGCGCAAAAGACGTGCGGCCGGTCGATGCTCAGGCGCGCGCCAGCGAAGTCGGCGACGAACCGCTGCTGATCGCGCAGGCCACGGGTGCGCCGGTTGTAGTGGGGGCCGATCGCGTGGCGGCCGCGCGCATGCTGCGCTCGCTGCATCCGAAGTGCGATCTGATCGTCTGCGACGACGGGTTGCAGCACCTGCGTCTGGCCCGCGACTTCGAGATCGCGCTGCTACATTTCCGCGGCCTCGGCAACGGCTGGCTGCAGCCGGCGGGGCCGCTGCGCGATCCGCCGAGCCGGCTGAAGGCCGTCGATGCCGTCGTGCTGAACGGCGAAGTGCCGCCGGTGCGAATCTTTTCCCCGGTGTTCACGATGCGCACCGAACTCGACCAGGTCTATTCGCTCGCCGATGCGAGCCGACGTGCGCCGATCGCGGAACTCGTTGCCGAACAGCAGGCCAAGGCCGTTCGCATTGCCGCCGCCGCCGGCATCGCCAACCCGGAGAAGTTCTTCTCGATGCTGCGCACCGCCGGCCTCACGTTCGAGGCGATTCCCCTTCCCGACCATTACGATTTCGCGGCGAATCCGTTCGCCGGCCGCACCTACGATGTGGCACTGATGACCGAAAAGGACGCCGTAAAATGCCGTTCGATCAGCGCGCTGACCGCCGACGGCCGTTTGTGTGTGGTCAGTCAGCGTACGATCGTTGAACCGTCGCTGCTCGATCTGATCGAGTCGCGGATCGAACGCCCGTCTCAATTCGCTGAACGTCTCGCCGATGGATCATCGCCTGCTTGAAATCCTGGTCTGCCCCGTCACCAAAGGACGCCTCGAGTACGACCGAACGCGCCAGGAACTGATCTCGCGCTCGGCCGGGCTGGCCTATCCGATCCGCGACGGCATCGCCGTGCTGCTCGAAAGCGAAGCACGCCGGCTCGACGAGCCGCAAACTCCGCCCGACGCGGCCTGAGTCCCCGGCGATGGCGGGCTTCGTCGTCATCGTGCCGGCGCGGCTTGCCTCGACCCGCCTGCCGCGCAAGCCATTGGCCGATCTGGCCGGAACGCCGATGGTGGTGCACGTCGCCCGGCGGGCCGCGCAAAGCGGCGCCGAGCGGGTCGTCGTCGCCACCGACAGCGATGAAGTTCTCGCCGCCTGCCAACGCTTCGACGTGACTGCCATCCTGACCCGCGCCGATCATCCGACGGGAACGGACCGGCTCGCCGAGGCGGTCGATGCGCTCGGCTTGGCCGATGAGGCCATCGTGGCGAACGTGCAGGGCGACGAACCGTTGTTGCCGCCCGAGGTGGTCGCGCAGGTGGCTGCCCTGCTGGCGCAGCGACAGGACTGCGCGGTCGCCACTGCGGCGCACCCGCTTGCCGACGCCAGCGAATTCTTCAACCCGAACGTCGTGAAGGTGGTCGCCGACACCACCGGACGCGCGCTGTTGTTTTCGCGGGCGCCGATTCCCTGGGCGCGCGATGCGTTTGCCGTCACACGCGAACGTCTGCCGGTGGACCTGCCCGCCTGGCGGCATGTCGGGCTGTACGCGTACCGCGCCGGCTTCCTGCGCCGCTTCCCGCAGTTGCCGCGGGCGCCGATCGAGACGCAGGAAAACCTCGAACAGTTGCGCGCGCTGTGGCACGGTTTCGGCATCGCCGTTGCGCCGCTGCCAGCGGCACTGCCGCCCGGCGTCGACACGGCCGAGGACCTCGCACAGGTGCGCAGGCTGCTGGCGGCGCGACGCTAGACTCGCGCACGTTTTTCAATCGGGGAGCAATTGATGGCGCGTTTCGGTATCACGCTGGCGCTGGCGGCGTGCGTGTTCGCCGCCCAGGTCCAGGGCAAGACACTGCGCTGGGCCTCGCAGGGTGACCCGCAAACGGCCGATCCGTATTCACAGAACGAAGGCCTGACCAACATGTTCTCGCAGGCCGTGCATGACACGCTGGTAATGCGCGACAACGCCCTGCGACTGGTGCCGGGGCTTGCGGTGAGCTGGCAGCAGGTCAGTTCGACGACCTGGCGCTTCAACCTGCGCAAGGGCGTGAAGTTCCACGACGGCTCTCCATTCACCGCCGAAGACGTGGTGTTTTCTTTCGACCGCGCACAGCATCCGAATTCGCAACTGCGCCAGTATTCGGTACCGGTCGGCAAGGCGCGCAAGATCGACGATTACACGGTCGAATTCATCCAGGACAAGCCGAACCCGGTCACGCTGGAACACGCGACCACGATCTACATCATGAGCAAGCGCTGGGCCGAAAAGCACAAGGTCGAGCAGCCGCTCGACTTCAAGGGCAAGGAAGAAACGCACGCCTCGCGCAACGCCAACGGCACCGGTGCCTGGATGCTGGCCTCACGCGAGCCGGGCATCCGTACGGTCCTGAAGCGCAGCCCGGACTGGTGGGGCGCAAAGGACGGCCGCGCGCCGGGCAACGTGACCGAAGTGATCTATACGCAGGTCAGCGCCGATGCGACCCGTACTGCAGCGCTGTTGTCGGGACAGATCGATTTCGTGCTCGACCCGCCGCCGCAGGACCTGGCCCGGCTGGAAGCGAGCAAGGACACCAAGGTCGTGCGCGGGCAGGAGAATCGGGTCGTATTCCTCGGCTTCGACCAGTGGCGTGACGAGTTGCTGTACGCGAACGTCAAGGGCAGGAACCCGTTCAAGGACCCGCGCGTGCGCCAGGCGGTCTATCACGCGATCGACATCGAAGCGATCCGGACCCGCACGATGCGCGGCTCGGCGCTGCCTACCGGCGGCATCACGCCCTCGACGCTGCCTTCCTCGCCCGAGATCGAACAGCGATTGCCGCATGACCCAGGCCGGGCACGGCAACTGCTGGGCGAGGCCGGCTATCCGAACGGCTTCGAGGTCACGCTCGACTGCCCGAACAACCGGTACGTCAACGACGAAGAGATCTGTATTGCGGTCGCGGCAATGCTCACCCGAATCGGCATCCAGACCAGGGTCACGGCGCTGCCGCGCGCGACCTACTTTCCGAAACTCGAGAAGTACGACACCAGCTTCTTCATGCTCGGCTGGGGCGGCGCGATCACAGACGCGCAGACCACGCTGTCGCCGGTGCTGCGCTCGCCGGACGAAAAGACCGGCAACGGCAGCTTCAACTACGGCCGCTACGTGAATCCGAGGCTCGACGCGCTGATCGACGCCGCCGCGGTCGAGATGAACATCGAGAAGCGCCGGCAAATCATCTGGGACGCGCTCAAGGAGCACAACGCGCAGGTGCATCACGTGCCGCTGCACCGGCAAATGATCCCGTGGGCGATGCGCAGCAACGTCACTGCCGTGCATCGGGCTGATAATGTCTTGAACATGGAGTCGGTCAGGGTCGAATGACCCGCGGCTGCCGTCCGACCGGACGTCTGCCTGACTCACGTCCGGCGCGTCGCCTGTAAAGGAGGCGATTCCCGCAGCAGGGGAATCCAGCTCTGGTTGAGCCAGAGGCACTGGAATCCCGCCTCGGCGGGAACGACGGCGCCGGCTGGCCGACGCCGCGAACAATTGCACGAATCCCGCTGAACCTCGGAGGAGATTGACGATGCCTCGCGCCAAAGCCGCCCCCCGCAACGCCTTCTACGCTCAATCCGGCGGCGTCACTGCCGTGATCAATGCCAGCGCCGCCGGCGT
>JBFGOX010000351.1:0-3920 GCA_041565015.1 Burkholderiaceae bacterium | reverse complement strand
TCGGCGGGGCAACCGCGCAGAGCGTTTTCGTCAATCGCATGTGGGACCACGCACTCGTCGCGCAGCGGGACACCGGCTTGCCGGCGAAATTCATCATTGGACAAGCGGCGCTCGAGTCGGGCTGGGGTAGTCGCGAGATCACCGGCAGTGACGGCCTGCGCAGCTTCAACCTGTTCGGCATCAAGGCCACCGGCGGCTGGCAAGGCAGAACGGTCGAGGCTGCGACAACCGAGTACGAGAACGGTGTGCCCGTGCGCAAGGTCGAGAAGTTCCGCGCCTATAACAGCTACGGCGAAGCGTTCCGCGATTGGGCGCGCTTGCTGACCGCCAATCCCCGTTATGCCGAAGTGCTGTCGAACCGCACCGACGCGGCCGGGTTCGCCAATGGCCTGCAGCGCGCCGGCTACGCGACCGACCCGAACTACGGCGCGAAGCTGCGGCAGGTCATCGAGACTGCGCAGGCGCTGCGGCGGATGGGCTGAAGCGGGCTGACGCGCAGCTGCCCGAATTGGACTGAAGAACTGGCGCAATTTGCCGATAAAGCGGGACAGGGTCGGAGACGATGAGCAGCGGACTTTTTTCGATCGGCACCAGCGCGCTGAACGCCGCCTACACGGCGCTGCGCACGGCGAGCAACAACGTTGCCAACGTCAACACGCCGGGCTATACGCGGCAGATCACCGTGCTGCAACCGGAGGTCGGCTCCTATATCGGCGGCAATTACCTCGGCCAGGGTGTCTCGGTTGCCGACGTGCGTCGCGTCTACAGCGATTTCCTCACTCAGCAGGCGCACCAGTCGCAGGCGCAGGCCTCAGGTGCATCGACGCGCCACCAGCAGTTGGCGCAGGTTACAAATCTGTTTGCCGATCCGACCACGGGCATCGGCACCGCGATCGATTCCTTCTTTCGCGCCGTTCAGGATCTGACGCAGCGGCCGGCCGATCCGGCTGCCCGCCAAGCGCTGCTGTCGGCCGCCCACCTGATGACGGGCCGCTTCAACGATGTCGGCGACCAGTTGCAGCAGATGCGCTACGGCACCGACCGGCAACTGCGCCTTGAAATCGACACCGTGAACCTCGCCACCCGTGAGATCGCAAATCTGAACAACAAGATCGCACTGGCCATCGGTGCGGGGGCCTCGCCGAACGACCTGCTCGACATGCGCGATGCGGCGATCCGGCGGCTGAGCGAATCGGTCAGCGTCTCGACGGTCGAGCAGACCGACGGCAGCGTCAACCTGTTTCTTTCCAATGGGCAGCCGCTGGTGGTTGGCGGCACGGCCAACGAAATGGCGTGGGTGCCCGATGCGCTCGATCCGCAGTCGGCGCGCGTGGGCATCCGCACCGGTAGCGGCGTGCTGCCGCTGGATCCGCGCACCGTTGGCGGCGGCCGCATCGGTGGCCTGCTGCAGTTCCGCGAACTGGACCTGCCGGGCATCGAAAATCAGATTGGGCGTCTGGCCGCGGCGTTGACCAGCGTGTTCAATGCGCAGCACGCGCTCGGCGACGATCGCTATGGCGTGCCGGGCGGCGATCTGTTCACCGCCATCACCGGCACGGCGTTCGCGGCCGCCAGCAACGGCAACCCGTCCACGGCCATCGGCGTGCAGATCACCGATGCTGCACAGCTGGTCGCTTCCGATTACCGCGTCGACTATTCCGCCGGACAGTACCGACTGACCCGGTTGTCCGACGGCACGAGTTGGTCGCAGGCCTCGTCGACGTTCGTGCAGGACGGGCTGACGATCTCGCTCACCAACACGCCGCCGGCCGACGGTGATCGATTCGTCGTGCAGCCGCTGCGCAATGCCAGCCGCAATGTCGCGGTGGCGATCAACGACATCAGCCGCATCGCCGCAGCAGCGCCCGTGATCGCATCGGTGCCGTCGAGCAACACCGGCGCCGTGCGCATCGCCGAGATCTCCGTGCTGGCGCCGCGCACGGCCGAGACTACGCTCAAGCGCACGGCGACGCTGACCTTCACCAGTCCGACTACCTATTCAGTCAGCGATGGCGTGACAACGGCGACCGGCACTTATAGCGAAGGTCAGCCAATCGACTTCAACGGTTGGCGATTGACGCTGCGCGGCGGTGCCGTGGTCAACGACACGGTCCAGATCGGGCCGAATATCGGTGGCGTCGGCGACAACCGCAACGCACTGAAGCTGGCCGCACTGGCCAATTCGCTGCTTGGCGACGGCGCCAGCCTCGCCAATGGCTTTTCGGCGGTGGTCGCCAATCTGGGCGGCGCCACGCGCAGCGCGGAACTGCTCGCTGCCGCGCAAACGAGCATCCTCGATTCGTCGCTGGCTGCCGAAAGCGCAGTGGCCGGTGTCAACCTCGATGAAGAGGCCTCGCGCCTGATCCAGTACCAGCAGCAGTACCAGGCTGCCGCCAAGATCGTCGCCACGGCGCGAACGGTCTTCGAAGAGATCCTGAGTCTCGGCCGCTGATTGATTCCGGAGTCGACGATGTTGCGCATTTCAACCCTGATGCAGTACCAGATTGGCGAGGCGCAGATCGTCAATCGGCAGCGCGAACTGCTCGGCTCGCAGCTGAAGATCGCGTCGGGCCGTCGGATCGCCACACCGGCTGACGATCCGCTCGGTGCCGCCGATGCAACCTCGATCCGGTCGGGGCTGGCACGGTTGCAGCAGTTCAAGGACAACCAGGGTTATGCGCGCTATCTGCTGAACCAGGCCGAGTCGGTGGTCGGCAAGCTGGGCGACGTCATGACCGAGGTGCAGGAACAACTCATCGCTGCCGGTAACGGCGCCTATGGCGACGACGAGCGGCGGGCGATCGCCCGTCACCTGCAGGGCCTGCTCGACCGCATGGTCGGCCTGGCCAACACCGATGACGGCGCTGGCGGGTATCTGTTCGCGGGCAGTCGCGAACTGGCGCCGCCATTTGTCCAGAATGGCCAGGTCGTCAGCTTTGGCGGCGACGGCAACCTGCAGCGAATCGAGGTCGCCAACGATCGGCTGCTGCAGGTGAAGTTCTCCGGTGACGATCTGCTGCTGAAGGTACGTCCGGGCAATGGTGCCTTCACGACCGCCGTCGACACGGGCAATACCGGCTCGGCCAGCATCGATGCGGGCACCGTTGGCAATCCTTCGGCACTGACCGGAAGCGCCTATTCGATCGCTTTCGATGGCGCCAACTACGTCGTCACCCGTCTGTCCGACAGCGTCCAAACCACGTTCGCCCCATCCGCAGGCGGACCGACGACGATCGAGGTCGACGGCATGCGCGTGACGCTGACCGGCCAGCCTGCCGCCGGCGATCGATTCACCATTGCCCCGGCCGGCTACCAGTCGCTTTTCGACACGCTGGCGCAGGCCATCTCGATGCTGCAGCAACCGCTTACCGACTCGGCCGCGCGCGCACGCTTTAAAACCGGGCTGTCGGGAGCGCTGGCCTCGGTTGCCCAAGCCTCCGGCCACCTGCTGCTCAAGCGCGCCGAAACCGGCTCCGCGCTGGCCGAACTCGACGGCTATGAACAGGTCAACGACGACCGCAACCTGGAACACCAGGGCCGCCTGTCGACGGTCGAAGACCTCGACTATGCGCAGGCGATCAGCGAGCTGACACGCCGGCAGACCGCATTCACGGCGGCGATCCAGAGCTACTCTGCGGTCTCCAAGCTGTCGCTGTTCAACTATCTCTAGACCCGTCGCAGGGGGCTTGGGGCGCCATTCATCCGCCACCCCGCATTCTGGGGATGGCTCGGGTATTCTGGTGGGCCGGCGTGCCTTTGCCGCGCCGTTGTCGCCGAGCCCTCCTTGGACGCTTCCGACCTGCCGCCGCCCGGCGCGGCGGCGTCGCCGCCCCCGGCCAGCCTGTTCGATGCGCTGCCCGATGCGCTGCTGCGCTTCGATGTAGGACTGCGCGTTGTCTACACCAATGCGGCGTTCGAGC
>JBFGOX010000350.1:0-3931 GCA_041565015.1 Burkholderiaceae bacterium | reverse complement strand
TGCGGTCGTCACGCCTGATCCGCGCGCCGATTCAACCGGAGGCCGCTGCCCGCGTCGCGCTGCAGGCGCTGCGCGCCGACCGCGCCTGGCCGAGGCGCGGGCCCGCAGCCAAAGCGCGGCCGGGCGCGCCGGCCGCGCCGGAGATCGCCGACGTCACCGCCGGCTACGGAATCAGCACCGACGAGCCCGTCGTCTTGCGGCCGGCCAGATCGATGTGCGCCTGCGCCGCGTCGGCCAGCTTGTAGCGCTGGTCGATCTCGACCTTGATCTTGCCGCTGGTGATCATCTCGAACAGTTCTTCAGCCGAGGCCTCGAGCTTGGCGCGCGGCGTCACGTGCGTGGCCAGCGTCGGCCGGGTGACGAACAGCGAACCCTTGGCGGCGAGAACACCGATGTTCACGCCGGTGACCGCGCCGGAGGCATTGCCGTAGCTGACCATCAGCCCGCGCGGCTGCAGGCAGTCGAGCGAGCCTTCCCACGTGTCCTTGCCGACGCCGTCGTAAACGACCGGCACTTTCGCCCCGGCGGTCAGTTCCTTCACGCGCTCGACGAAGTTCTCCTTCGTGTAATCAATCGTTTGCCAGGCGCCGTGCTGCCTGGCCAGTGCCGCCTTTTCCGGCGAACCGACGGTGCCGATCAGTTTCACGCCGAGCGCCTTGGCCCACTGGCAGGCAATCAGGCCGACACCGCCGGCGGCGGCATGGAACAGGATCGTTTCGTTGCCCTGCAGCCGGAAAGTCTGCCGAAACAGGTACTGCACCGTCAGCCCCTTGAGCATCACGGCGGCCGCAGCATCGAAATCGATCTTCGCCGGCAGCTTGACGACCATCGCCGGCGGCATCACGCGCACATCGGCATACGCGCCGAGCGGGCCCTGGCCGTAGGCGACGCGATCGCCTTCCTTCAGGAACCTGACGTTGGCGCCAGCGGCTTCGACCACGCCGGCGCCCTCGAAGCCGAGCCCGTGCGGCAGCGGCGCCGGATAAAGGCCGGTGCGGTAATAGATGTCGATGAAGTTCAGCCCGATCGCATGATTGCGGATGCGGACCTCGTCCGGACCCGGGTCGGCAACGTCGACTTCGACCAGTTGCAGCTTCTCCGGGCCGCCATGTTCGGACACGCGAACTGCGGTTGCTTTCATCTTCAATTCTCCTTTTGCTTGTTGACAGGGCCCGCCTTGCGGGACAACACGAATACCCCGGCCAGCACGAAAGCGGTGCCGGTCAATTGCCAGCCTGAGATGGCCTCATCGAGAAAGACGTAGCCTAGCGCGATCGTCGAGATCGGGCCGACCATGCCGGCCAATGCAACCGAACCGGCACCGATGCGCGCCACCGCCAGCATCGTCGCGAACACCGGCACCACCGTGCACAGCAGCGCATTGACCAGCGACAGCCAAAGCACCGGCGCGCTCTGGGCGAGGCTCGCCAGCGGCCGCAGCAGCATGAACTGCGCCAGGATCGCGGCCGTCGCCACGCACATCGCGTAAGCGGTCAGGCGGATGGCGCCGACCCGGCGCACGATTTCGCCCGAGAGCACCAGGTAGCACGCGTAGCAGATCGTCGCGCCGAACACAAGCGCGGTGCCGAGCGCCACGCCGTCGGCGTCGATGCGCACGTCATGCCAGAACACGAGCACGATGCCGCCGTACGACAGCAGCAGCGCGACGAGATCGAAGCGCGTGACGATGCGGCCGAGCACGAACGCGGACAGCAGCAGCACCAGCGTCGGGTTCAGGTACAGGATCAGCCGTTCCAGCGCCGCGCTGATGTACTGCAGGCCGAGAAAGTCCAGGTAGCTCGCCGCGTAGTAACCGAGCACGCCGATCGATACCAGCAGCAGGTGATCGCGCCCGCAAAGCGGCGCTGCACCACGCGAGGTCCACCACAGGGCGACAGCGAAGAACGGCAGCGACATCAGCATGCGCAGGGCCAGCAGCGTCTCCGTATCGACGCCGTACAGATAGGCGAGCTTGACGACGATCGCCTTGGCCGAGAACAGCACGCTGCCCACCACCGCCAGCGCGAGGCCGGTCAGGAACACGGGGCGGGCGATGGCGCTCACCGCCGCGATTGTAGGCAGCGCGCCGCCTTCGGCTAAATTGCGCCCGCGCGTCGCCACAAGACTCCCCGAACGCAAGGTCCGTCTCGATGTTCCTGCTCAATCCCACGCCAGCCCAGGCCTGGCTGCTGCTCGCCGTCGCCGGCGCGCTCGAAGTCGCCTGGGCCGTCGGCATGAAGTTCACCGACGGCCTGTCCCGGCCGTTGCCGAGCGTTGCGGTGCTGGTCGTCGCGCTGGCGTCGTTCGCGCTGCTCGGCCTGGCCATGAAGGCGCTGCCGGTCGGCACCGCCTACGCGGCCTGGGTCGGCATCGGCGCAGCCGGCGCGATGCTGGCCGGCATCGTCATGTTCGGCGAGCCGGCGACGTGGCTTCGGATCGGCTGCGTCGTGCTGATCGTCGTCGGCGTCGCTGGTCTGAAGCTGGCCGATGGCTAGGCGGCTGCGCGGACTGGCGTCGCTGCTGGCCGCCGCGGCGCTGGCGGGCGCGGCCGACGCATCGACGGCGCCCTGCCGGCTGAAGGGCATCGAGCGCGAGATCCAGTGCGGCAGCCTGAAGGTCGCGGAGGATCCGGATCGTCCGGAGGGCCGCCGCATCGACGTGCACTTCGCGGTGGTGCCCGCGCTCGCACGTGCGCGGCCGCTCGAGCCGGTTTTCGTCTTCGCCGGCGGGCCGGGCCAGTCGGCGCGCGCCACGGCGGCGCAGGTCCAGCCGCTGTTCGAGCGGCTGAACGCGCGGCGCGACATCGTCTATGTCGACCAGCGCGGCACCGGCGGCTCGAACGCGCTGGCGTGCGAAAGCGAACGGCCGCAGCCGAACGACAGCCTGGCCGAATTGCTCGACGTGAGGCGCAGCGCGACGCGAACGCGCGAGTGCCTGCGCCGCCTTGCGGCCGCCAACGACCTGCGGCAGTACGCAACGTGGATCGCCGTTGGCGACATCGATGCGGTGCGCGACGCCCTCGGCTACGCGCAGATCAACCTCTGGGGCGCCTCGTACGGCACGCGTGCGGCGCTCGAGTATCTGCGCCAGTTCCCGAGCCGCGTGCGCAGCATGGTCCTCGACGGCGTGGCGCCGCCCGACATGGGCCTGCCGGCGAGCTTTGCCCTCGACGCGCAGGCAAGCCTCGATGCGCTGATCGCATCGTGCGCGCGCGAGGCGGGCTGCAAGCGGCGCTATCCGGATCTCGCCGCGGCGATCGGCCGGCTGCTGGCGCTTGCGGGCACGGGCATCGAGGCCGACGTCGCGCACCCGCTGACCGGTCGCGCCGAGCATGTCCGCATCGACCACGACATGCTTGCCGCGGCGCTGCGCGTGCCGCTTTATGCACCGACGCGGGCCGCACTGCTGCCCTACGCCCTCGCCGAGGCGGCCAGCGGCAATCTGGCGCCGCTGCTGGCCACAAGCAGTTCGCTCAGCGCACGACTGGCGGAGGACTTCGCGCAGGGCCTGCACTTCGCGGTCGTCTGCGCCGAAGACATGCCGCGCATCGAAGGCGCGGCGCGCCGCGCCGCCGCGGCGACGTTCTTCGGCACGGGCCTGGTCGAGTTGTACGAAACGGCCTGCGCACAGGTACCGACACGACCGGTGCCGGCGGCGTTCTACCGGATCGCCGAGGCCGACGTGCCGGTGCTGATTCTCTCGGGTGGCGCCGATCCGGCGACGCCGCCGCGGCACGGCGAGTCGGTGGCGCGGCAACTGAAACGCGCCACGCACCTGATCGCGCCGCACCTGGCCCATGGCGTGTCGGTGCAGGGCTGCGCGCCGGATCTCATCGCCGAATTCATCCGCCAGGCGAGCGCGGCCGAACTGGCGCGCGAGTGCCTGCAAGAACTGCCGGCGCCGGACTTCTTCGCGCCGCCCGGGGCGGGGC
>JBFGOX010000349.1:0-3937 GCA_041565015.1 Burkholderiaceae bacterium | reverse complement strand
GGTTCCTGCGGCACGACGGCGATGCGCGCGCGCAGGTCGGCCAGCCGCAGCGCGCGCAGCTCGATCCCGTCGACCGTCATGCGGCCCGCGTCGATGTCGTAGAAGCGCTGCAGCAACTGGAAGATCGTCGTCTTGCCGGCGCCCGAAGGCCCGACCAGCGCCACCGTCTGCCCCGGTTCGATCGCCAGCGTCAGGCCGTCGAGCACCGGATGCTGCGGCCGCGACGGGTAGGTGAAGCGCACGGCGTCGAATTCCACCCGCAGCCCGCCGCTCGCCGGCGGCAGCGATTTCGGCGCCGCCGGGTCGGCCACAGCCGAGCGCGCCTCGAGCAGTTCCATCAACCGCTCGGTGGCGCCGGCGGCGCGCAGCAGTTCGCCCCAGACCTCGGCCAGCACGGCAACACTGCTGGCGACCACGGCGATGTACAGCGCGGTCTGCGACAGCTGCCCGGCGGTGATGCGGCCCGCCATCACCGCCTGCACGCCGCCGTAAAGGCCCCAGAGCAGCGAGCCGAACACGCCGATGATGATGAATGCGGTCAGCATCGAGCGCAGGCCGGTGCGGCGGATCGAGGTGGCGAATGCCTGCTCGTTGGCGACCGAAAATCGCGCCGTTTCGGCCGCCTCCTGCGTGAAGCTCTGCACGACCGGAATCGCGTTGAGGATCTCGCCGGCGATGCCGCTGGTGTCGGCGATGCGGTCCTGGCTGGCGCGCGAGAGTTTCCGCACGCGGCGGCCGATCAGCACCGCCGGCAGCACGACCGCGACGATGATGCCGGCCACGGTGAGCATCAGCCGCGGGCTGGTGGCGATCAGCATCGCCAGTCCGCCGACGAACAGCACGCTGTTGCGCAGCCCCATCGAGATGCTCGAGCCGACCGCGTTCTGGATCACCGTGGTGTCGGTCGTCAGTCTCGAGAGCACCTCGCCAGTTTTCAGTGTTTCAAAGAACTGCGGGCTTTGCTGCAGCACGTGCGCGTAAACGGCCTGGCGCAGGTCGGTGGTCACGCGTTCGCCGATCCAGGTGACCATGTAGAAGCGCGCCGCGGTGAACGTGCCGAGCGCCACCGCAACGCCGAATAACAGCAGGAAGTGCTCGCGGATGGCCGCCAGCCGTCCGCCGACATCGGTCGAAGGCAGTGCCAGGCCGCCGTCGACCAGCAGCCGCACCGCGTACGGCAGCGCCAGCGTGCTGGCGGCGGCGAGGACGAGGAAAAGAAGGGCAATGGCGATCTGCGCGCGATAGCGCACCAGCACCGGCAGCAGGGCGCGCAGCGGCCGCAGGCGCGCCACGCGCGGCGCCGGGCTCACGGCCGCCTGTGCGGAAGGCATCGTCGTGCTCACGCGGCCAGCATTCCGCGCAGCACGCCCCACGCGGCGGCCAGCATCAGCCCACCCCATGCGGCATAGGCCAGCCCGAAGCCACGGCCACGCGTCTTCGGCTCGCGCACATAGGCGAACGCGTACCACACGCGACCGACCAGCCAGAGCGCACCGAGCCCGGAGGCGATCGCGCTGTCTGCGAACCATGCGCACATCCACAGCGCCGGCAGAAAGATCACCGTGTTCTCCAGCGTGTTCATCTGCACCCGATAGGCGCGTTCGAACATGTCATGGCCGGTGGTGGCCGGCGCCTTGATCTTGTACTTGATGCGGGCATTGCCGACCGCGTACGCATTGGCGAAACACAGGGTCAACGCGGCCAGCGTCACGAGCGCCGGCCAGTGCATGCTGTTCATTGATGCAGATCCGAGGTTTGTGCAGCGCGCATCGTAAGTCAGGCGTGCCGGGGCCGCCGTGACGCGAGATCGACGATCGGCACATCGTCCCGGCTCGAGGTTCGTCCTGGCCTCGAGGCAGATGCGATCAGAGCCGGATCGGCTCGACGTAGCCGGTCATCTCGAGATAGCCGCGGCCCACTTCCCGGCCACCTTCGCGCAAACGGCTGGCGCCTTCCCAGTAGACCGCGCCGGCCGTGGCGCGCGAGTCGAGTTCCTGATCGGCGAGCAGCGGTGTCGTATCGAACGTGCGGTTGCCGATTTGAATGCGCTGCGCGATCGGCCACGACGCTTGCGTGCGCGGCGACGTCCAGCGCCCGACCGGCTCGAAGCGCACTTGGTCCGGAGCGAACAGCCGCGGCCGGCCCCCGCGCTCGCGCAGCGACGCATAGCCGTACAAAGGGGCGCCGGTGTCGCGGCGCCGAATCTGGAAAGCGGTCAGCGCGGCGCCGTCGCGCAGATTCATGCCGATCCAGTCCCAACCGGCAGCGGCGGGATCGAGCAGCGTGCTCGACCACTCGTGATCGAGCCAGGCGCGTCCCGCCAGCGTCGTGCTGCCACCGTCGCGCTGCACATTGGCACGCACGTCGAGTTGCGGCTGCGAATAGTAGTAACTTGCCTGTGCCGGCTGCGGCCCCTTGCGCGAGAAGCCCGCATCGCCCTGCAGCAGCAGCGGCTGCGTCGGTGTCGCCACGAAATCGAGCGCGAAGCCGCGCCCTGGCAGTACGCATTCGTAAGTGCCGTCGGCGCGACGCGAGAAGCGCCAGCGGTCGATGCGCACGTCGGTGTCGGTTTCCGATGCGCCGTTGCCGAAACCGGCGCGGGCAACGCGCTCGTCCTTTGTCAGGCTGCCGCGCGACGGATCGGCGATCGCCGCGTGGGCAATGATGAGCTGCGTGGCGGCGAACCGGCTCGGGTTCGCCGGATCGACGTCGGTACGAACGCGGAAGAACGTGACCTGGAAGCCGAGCGGCTGCGGCGACGCATCGAGCCAGCCGGTCAGGTACCACCACTCGGTGCGGAATTCGGGATGGGCGCCATGGTCGCGCGGAAACCGCAACGGTCGCGGCGTGACGGCTGCATAGTCGACCGCCTCGGCGGCGGCGAAGGGCAGCACCGCGGCGGCAATCAGCAGTCGGCGGCGCGCGATGCCGGGCATCGCGGCATCGATCCTGGGCGGCTCACGCCGTCGCCGGTGCGCGTTCACCAGTCCTCGCGCACGGCCAGCACGGCCTCACCGGACACCGCGCGACGTCCGGCGATCAGCGCGGTCGCGGCGGCGGCGGCGAGCAACGCGCCGACCAGTCCCAGCACCAGCCCGACCGGCAGGCGGAAATCCATCGTCCAGTGAAACGACTGCGGGTTGACGATGTCGACCAGGATCCAAGTCACGCCGAGCCCGGTGGCCAGCCCCAGCAGCAGTGCCAGCGCGGTGATCAGCAGTCCCTCGATGGCCAGCAGCGCGAGGATCTGGCCGCGCGTGACGCCAAGATGGCGCAGCATGCCGAATTCGCGCGTGCGCACGATCGCCTGCGCGGAGAACGTCGCCGCGATGCCGGTCAGCCCGATGACGATGGCGGCAATCTCCAGTACGTAGGTCACGGCGAAGCTGCGATCGAAGATGCGCAGGCTGATGTCGCGGATCTCGCCGGGTTGCGCGAACTCGGCCGTGCGCGTGTCGAGCGCTGACTGCAGGTCGTTGACCACGTCGGCTGCATTAGCGCCCGCGAAAAGCCATAACGCCGCCTCGGTGCGTTCGCTGATGCCCGACAGGCGTTCGTAATCGGCAGCGTCGATGATGATGGCGCCGAACTGTCGCGCGTAGTCGCGCCAGACGCCGGCGACGAGGAAGCGCTGCGCCTGGCCCGCGATCGGCAGCTCGATCTCGCCGCCGAGCCGCGCGCCGTAGATGTCGACGATCGCCTCGCTGACCCAGGCCGGCGGCGGCTGGCCCTCGCGCCAGGCCAGCGCCGCGCCGGTCAGCGGCAGCTGGCGCGATGCCTGGCTGCGGTCGACCGGTCGCGCGATCAGTGAAACGGGCGCCCGCGCGGGATCGAGCGACACCTTCGTGTTGCGCGTGAAATCGGCCCGAGCCACGGCCGGGTGCGCTGCCATCCGCTGCTGGTCGGCGACCGAGAATGCCGCCGTCGTCGATGCCAG
>JBFGOX010000348.1:0-3945 GCA_041565015.1 Burkholderiaceae bacterium | reverse complement strand
CAGCAGCGACAGCGCCAGGACGGCCAGGCCGCCGATCCACTCGGCGCGCAGCGCTGCGTCCAGCGCGCCGGCCATCGGCGCGGCCTCGACCGCCATCGCGGTCAGGGCTGCCGCCCGGCTGATAGCCGGCTGCACGACGAACACGACGAGCACCGCCACGAGCGTGCCGAGCAGCGCCTTGGCCCAGACCCAGCGCGCGTCGATCAGCAGCGGCTGCTTGACGACCAGAAGCGCGCCGGTCACGCCAAGCAGGACCAGCGACGGCAGACCGATCTCGCTCGCGGCGCGCGCGATCGCGCCGCGCAGCGCGGCGAGCGTCGACGGCGACGTCGCATCGGCCATCGCCGCCAGCAGCAGCGACACCGCCAGCGTGCCGACGAAGCCGATCGCGGCGGCGACATGCAGGAATTTCAGCAGCGGCTTCATCGCCGTCGCCTCAGCCTCACCGCCTGCCGCCGTCGGCCCCGTCCTGCGGCCAGGCGCCGCAGCGACGCCAGGGCGAAAGCGGGCGATCGTGATGGCCGGCGAAGTGGCTTCGCATTCGCAGCGGCGGCCTCACTTCGGTGGCAGCGTCGCGGCGAATGCCGCGCCCGCACCGACCCAGCGCGCCAGCGCGTCGTCATCGGCCACGCCCTTGGCGGTGACGACGATCCAGCCTTTCATCGGCCGGCCCGTCATGTCGAACACGCGCGTGTCCTTCTCGCGCAGCGCCTTGGCCGCGTGATCCGCATCGAGCCGCACCATCAGCTCGTTGCCGAGGATGCCGACGCACATGTTGCCCTTGAGCAGGAAAGCCAGGCCGCCGAACATCTTCTTTTCGGCGATGCCGGACTTCCCCGCTAAGGCCTTGCGCACGCGCAGTGCGAGCGCCTCGTCGAAAGCCATCGTCGCCTCCAGCGCGCGGTAACGGTCGCCCCGACAGGCTACGTGCTTCCTTTCACCGGCGGCAATCCCCGCCAGAAGGCAAGCGCGAAGCGCAGGCGCGGCATGCGCCCCCGCTTCGCGGTTGCCAGCAGTCGCTCAGGCGCCCCTGTAGATGTCGGCGATCAGGGCCTTGAGGCCGTCACGCGTCATCTCGCTGCCCTTGACCATCATGCTGTCACCCTTCATCTTCTTCATTCCCATGTCGTAGGCGCGGCCCATGGCGTCGAGGAACTCCTGCCTGCTGACCATGCTGTTCTTGTTCTTGTCGGCCATCTTGAAAATCATCTCGAAGTTCATGTTCGTGTCGTGCGAGTCGGCATGCGCCGGCATCGCGCCGGCACCCAGCGCCATGGCCAGCGCAACGGCAGCAATCTGCGTCTTCATCATGTTCCGGTCTCCAGAAGTCGTAATGCCCGTACCGCGAGCCATTGAGCGGTGATGCACGGCCGAACGCGCTCGCATGACGTGGCGGCCGGCATGCAACCCCGGTGGGTTCGCGGCGGCTTGGTCGGACGACGTTCGATCCCATTACAGCGTTCGCGGCAACGAAGGTCGCCTGCCCCTGTCGCCGGGCTGGCGGCTCGCTCGCTGCATCGCTGCGGCAACATCGCGCATCGATTCACTGCGCGTTGCGGCGACGCTGCTGCTGCTCGATCGGCAGTTCGGCGCGATCGCCGGCCGCAGCCGCATCGCGCCGCAAGGCGCTTGCCTGCAATCGCTCAATCGGGACTTGTATTGCTGCGGCAAGCGGCGTCGCCCGCCGCTGCCGCGTTCTGTGCGGTTGTCCGCTGCTCAGGCGCCGGAATGAACGCTGTTCAGCAGATCGCGCAGGCCATCGCGCGTCATTGCGCTGCCCTTGACCATCTTCGTGTCCCCTTTCATCGCGTCCATGCGCATGTCGTAGGCCTTGCCCATGGCGGCGACGAATTCCTCGCGCGTGACGATGCCGTCGCCGTTCCTGTCGGCCATCTTGAAGATGATCGGAAAGCTCAGGTCGTCGGCGCGGGCAAACGCCGGCAGCGAAGCCGTCGCCATGCCCAGCGCCAGGGCGAAGGCGGAAGTTGCCAAAAGTGTCTTCTTCATCGGTCTGTCTCCTGCAGCAGCGCTGCGTCGGATCGAGCGTTGAACGAGTGATGCCCGGTCGCACGCGCTCGTGATCCGTCGCGGCGGACATGCGAGCCCTGCGGGTTCGCGGCGGTTCGTCGCCGCGGACGCGCGCGTCTTACGCGACTCGCACTTGCCGCGCTTGCACAGCAGGAACGTCGAAACGCTACTTCAGCGCCGCATCGATCAGCGTCGGCAAGCCGGCCAGCGGCTTGACCTGGTCTTCGGCCAGCTTGTGGCGCGCTGCGAACCAGCGGTGATCGTTGAACGTAACCTGCGTGGCGCCGGCGGCGTCCTGCGCCACCAGCACGCGCAGCGGCAGGTCGATCGCACTGCTCGGCGCTGCGTTCATGATCGGCGTGCCGCCCTTGGGATTGCCGAGGATGATCACCTGCGTGGGCCGCATTTCCAGCCCCGCGGCCTTCGCCGCGCCACTGTGGTCGATACGCGCGAAGATCGTCATGCCTTTCGATTTCGCGAACGCTTCGATCTTGGCCACGGTCTCCGCCACCGCGTACGCACTGGGCCGGGTGACCAACCCCGGGTCCTGCGCCGCGACGGCGGCGGAGACGAACAAGCAGGCGATGGCGACGAGTTTCGATGGATTCGTTTTCATTCGGCTCTCCCAGGATGAATTGCCGGCCGGAGTTCGACCAACCCGTAGTGTCGGCCACAGGGCGGCAGCGATTACCGACATCGATCGCACCTATTCGGGATCGGCAAATGCGTCGGTTGCGAAGGTCGCCGCCGATTTGCGGCGCAGCATGCCTCGTTACAATGTTGCGCCGAAAGAAAACGAGCGCGCTTCGGGCAGGTGTCGATGGCGAAGAAGGCAGCCAGATCGGGTGAACGCGGTGCGGGGAGTGCCGAGAAGGTCGCGCCCCCCAACTTCATCCGCAACATCATTGCGGACGATCTCGCGCGCGGCACTTACGAAGACCGCAACTGGGCCGGCCGCCCCGGCGCCTACGACAGCCACGAGAAAGCGCCGAAAGACCCGGCGAAGATCCGCACCCGCTTCCCGCCCGAGCCGAACGGCTACCTGCACATCGGCCACGCCAAGAGCATCTGCCTGAACTTCGGGCTGGCGCGCGATTTCGGCGGCCGCTGCCACATGCGCTTCGACGACACCAACCCGGTCAAGGAAGACCAGGAGTTCGTCGACGGCATCCTCGACACGGTGCACTGGCTCGGCTTCGACTGGGAAGGCGACGGCGAGAAGAATCTTTATCACGCCTCGGACTACTTCGAGGACATGTACCGATTTGCCGAGCACCTGATCCTAACGGGCTACGCGTACGTCGACGAGCAGAGCGCCGAGTCGATGCGCGAGACGCGCGGCACGCTGACAGAAGGTGGCACCGATTCGCCGTACCGCGACCGGCCGAAAGACGAGAGCCTGCGCCTGTTCCGCGAGATGCGCGCCGGGAAGCACGCCGAAGGCAGCATGATCCTGCGCGCCAAGATCGACATGGGCTCGCCGAACATCAACATGCGCGACCCGGCAATCTACCGTATCCGCTTTGCCGAGCACCACATGACCGCCAACAAGTGGTGCATCTACCCGATGTACGCTTACGCGCACCCGATCGAGGACGCGCTGGAGAACATCACCCACTCGATCTGCACGCTGGAGTTCGAGGACCAGCGGCCGTTCTATGACTGGACGCTCGAGCGCATCGTGCCGGTGCTGAGGCGGCCGCAGTTCGAGGCGGCCGTCGCGCTGCTGGAGAAAATTGCCACCGAGGGCGTCGAAGCCAAGCGCCAGTTCGCCCTGCATTGCCGCAACGTCGCTGAAGAACAGCCCGACAAGCTCGGCCACTCGCGCTGGGAGCGGCGCATCGAGACGATGTTCGCCAGCTGGGCCAAGAACCCGGACCTGGCCGTGAACGACGCCGACGAATTCTTCAAGCTGCT
>JBFGOX010000347.1:0-3946 GCA_041565015.1 Burkholderiaceae bacterium | reverse complement strand
GTCGGTGTGGATCGCGACCTGGATGTCCATCTCCTCGGCCACCGCCAAGCAGTTGTCGATCGCCGCCGGCGTCGTGCCCCAGTCCTCGTGCAGCTTCAGGCCGATGGCGCCGGCCTTGATCTGCTCGGCAAGGGGCGGCGTCAGCGAAGCGTTGCCCTTGCCGAGGAAACCGAGGTTCATCGGAAAGGCATCGGCGGCCTGCAGCATCCGTTCGAGGTGCCAGGGGCCGGGCGTCACCGTGGTGGCGAAGGTGCCGGTCGCAGGCCCGGTGCCGCCGCCGAGCATCGTCGTGATGCCGCTGGCCAGCGCGTCGTCGATCTGCTGCGGACAGATGAAGTGAATGTGCGAGTCGATGCCGCCCGCGGTGACGATCAAACCTTCGCCGGCGATGATCTCGGTAGCCGGCCCGATGACGATGGTGACCGCCGGCTGGATGTCCGGGTTGCCGGCCTTGCCGATGGCGCTGATGCGCCCGTTCTTGATGCCGATGTCGGCCTTGACGATGCCCCAGTGGTCGATGATCAGCGCATTGGTGATCACCGTGTCGGCGCAATCATTGGACATGCGCTGGCTCTGCCCCATGCCGTCGCGGATCACCTTGCCGCCACCAAACTTCACTTCCTCCCCAAAGACGGTGAAGTCCTCTTCCACCTGGGCGATCAGCGCGGTGTCGGCAAGGCGGATGCGGTCGCCCACCGTCGGGCCGAACATCTCGGCATAGGCCTGGCGCGAGATCTTCATCGGCGCGCTCCCTTCTTCGCGGTCTTCTTTGCCGGCGCTTTGCTCGCAGGGGCCTTCTTCGCCGCCTTTGCGGCCAGTGGCCCCATCACCCTGCCGTTGAAGCCGTAGACGATGCGGTCACCGGCCAATTCGACCAATTCGACCTCGCGCTGCTGGCCCGGCTCGAAGCGCACCGCGGTGCCGGCGGCGATGTTCAGCCGGTAGCCGCGCGCGGCGGCGCGGTCGAAGCGAAGCGCCTCGTTGGTCTCGAAGAAGTGGTAGTGCGAGCCGACCTGGATCGGTCGGTCGCCGCTGTTGGCCACCGTCAGCTTCACGGTCCTGCGGCCGGCGTTCAATTCGATCTCGCCGGGCGCGGCGAGCAGTTCTCCGGGGATCATCGCCTTCACCTTCGAAAGAGAGTCTTGTAGTAGATCGCGTTGGCGCGCCACTCGCCCTGCGGGCTGCACGCGTACTGCGGCAGGCCACCGATGCAGGCGTAGCCGAGCGTGCGGTAAAAGCACTCGGCATCCGACGCCGCCTCGGTGTCGAGGAACAGCAGGCCGCGGCCGAGCTTCGGTGCAGTCTCCTCGACCGCCTGCATCAGCCTGCGGGCCACGCCGCCGCGCCGAGCACGCGTGTGCACCAGCAGCTTCTGCACCTCGGCGCGGTTCAGCGCGTTCATCTTGGTGGCCAGTTCGAGCTGCACGGTGCCGACGATTGCGCCATCGCACTCGGCCACCCACAGCAGGCGATTACCGGCAGCAATCGACGGCGCGAGCCCGTCCCAGTACTGGCCCGCCTCGATACGCGAAAGCGGCAGCACGAAGCCGACCGACGCGCCGTGCTCGACCGCGTCGATCAGCAGGTCGATCAGCGCTTCGCGAGCGGCGGGCATGTCGGCTGCACCCAACGGCCGGATGACCATGCGCTGCACATCGCCCACTGGCGCAACAGGGCCGCTTCTCATGGGATCGGCTGGTGCACGGTGACAAGCTTGGTGCCGTCGGGAAACGTCGCCTCGACCTGGATGTCGGGGATCATCTCCGGCACCCCGTCCATCACGTCGGCACGCGTCAGCAACGTGGTGCCGTAGCTCATCAATTCGGCAACCGTCCTGCCGTCGCGCGCGCCTTCGAGGATCGCCGCAGTGATGAAGGCGACCGCTTCCGGATAGTTCAGCTTCAGCCCGCGCTGCTTGCGCCGCTCGGCGAGCAGGCCGGCGGTGAAGATCAGCAGCTTGTCCTTTTCGCGTGGCGTCAGTTCCATCGCGCCTTCCTCTTGTTGTCGTTCAGGTGGCCCAGATGCGCGGCGGCTGCGCGGCGCGGCCGAGCACGAGCGGCCGCAGTTCCCGCCAGACGTCTTCAAGTGCGCGTCGTACCGACTGCGCGGTGCCGAGCGCGCGCGCCAGCAACAGGCGCGGCGCGAGCAGCGTCAGCGGCGCGGCCGGCGACCCCAGACGCTCGCGCAGCGCGTCGATCTGCTCGGCCTGCCACTGCGGGCCTGCCGCCCACAGGCAGCCGAACACCGGCTGGCCGGCAAGCCCGATCGGCGAGGCGAGCAGCGCGTCGCGGCCGGCGAGCCGCGTACGCTCGATCCACTGCAGCCGGCCGCCCTGTCGCAGCCGGATCGTCTGCGCGAAGCCGCCGTCGGTGAACGATTCGCCGGCGGCGGTGCGGCCGAGCGCCACGATGTCCCAGCCGAGCATCGCCGCCTCCTCATTGAGATCGATGTCGATCGCCGAGCGCACCTGCGCCCGGTCGAAGACGATCGCCTCCTGCGGCAGCCATTCGAAGGCGCCATCGACCTTGATGCGGATGTTTTGCGAGGCGACGCGGCCGTTCGCCTTGTACCAGCGCGTCGCGCCGGGCGTGGTGATCAGCGCCTGGGCGCCGGGCGAAACGTTGACGTCGATCGACAGCGCGTCGCCGCCAGCGATGCCGCCCGGCGGATGGACGATCAGCGTATGCGCGAGCTCGCCACCCTCGGGATACAGCGCCTTCTGCACCTGCAGCGGGCCGCTGTGCCGCCGCCGCAGGACGGTGCGGCCGTCATCGCGCCGATAGTCGAGCGCCAGCATCGCTTGCCAGGGTTGCACGGCGAATGAAGTTTCTTTCTCAAATGGCGATCAGGTCGCGGACGTTCTTCGCCTGCATCTCGGCGCCGGGGCCGGCCTGCGTGATCCTCCCGCGCGACATGACGGCGTAGGCATCGGCGAGCGATTCGGCGAAGTCGTAGTACTGCTCGACCAGCAGCACCGCCATTTTGCTCTTCGCCACCAGCGCGCGGATCACCGCGCCGATCTCCTTGATGATCGACGGCTGGATGCCCTCGGTCGGCTCGTCGAGGATCAGCACGCGCGGATTCGCCGCCAGTGCGCGACCGATCGCCAGTTGCTGCTGCTGACCGCCCGACAGGTCGCCGCCGCGGCGCTTGAGCATCTGTTTCAGCACCGGAAAGGTGTCGAGGATGTGCTCGGGCACCTGGCGCGCGGCACGGCCGGCAACCGGGGCAAGGCCCATCAGCAGGTTCTCTTCGACGGTCAGCCGGTTGAAGATCTCGCGCCCCTGCGGCACGTAACCGATGCCCAGCCGCACCCGCTGGTACGGCGCCAGCCTCGTGATGTCGTGGCCGTCGAAGCGGATTGTGCCGCCGCGCGGTGGTACCAGGCCAATCGTCGTTTTCAGCAGCGTGGTCTTGCCCACCCCGTTGCGCCCGAGCAGCACGGTGCAGGCGCCGGCGGGCACCGTCAGCGACACGTCGCGCAGGATGTGGCTGCCGCCGTAGAACTGGTTGAGGTCTTGGATCGTGAGCATTGGTGATGACCTTCTTTGCTCAGGCCACGCCTAACTGATGCGCGTGCGGTGCATTGTCCGCTGTGCGCTCTCCGCCGCGCGGGCGGTTACTTTCTTTGCTTCGCCAAAGAAAGTAGCCAAAGAAAGGCGAGCCTACGAAGTCGGTCGCTGCGCGACTGCCCTGCGCTGCTCGCCGAGGCGGGCGGCGAAAGTGGGCTAAAGCGCTCTTTCGCCGAGTTCCCCCGCCTCGCCTGCGCTGCTCGGCGCCATCGAAGGCGTTCAACGTCGATGGACCACCCTCTCCCTGTCCCTCCCCCTCCAGCGGGGGAGGGAATCGGCGCGGAGCACGAACGCACGCATCAAATGCCCGACCGCCCTCTCCCCGGACTGGGAGAGGGTACGGGTGAGGGGCGAGCAGTTTCTTTGGATGCCCT
>JBFGOX010000346.1:0-3948 GCA_041565015.1 Burkholderiaceae bacterium | reverse complement strand
TGATGACTGCATCGACAGATCCATCAGCCAATCCGGTCGACTCGATGTAGCCCTTGCGGTAGGTGACGTTGCCAAAGCCGGCGGCCGTGCGCAGGCGCTCGGCCTTGGCCAGCTGCTCGTCGGTCATGTCGACGCCGATCACGCGGCCGGTCGTGCCGACTTTCAGTGCGGCGACAAAACTGTCCGTGCCCGAGCCGCTGCCGAGATCGACAACGCTCTCGCCGGGCTTCAGTTCGGCCAGATCGAAGTAGTAGCCGACGCCGGCGAACGAGTCGATCGCCTCAGCGGGAATCGCGTCGAGGTCGGCGGGCGCGTAGCCGAGTCGCTCGGCGAGCGCGCGGCCCATCTCGAAATGGAAGTCGTGCTCGGGCGTCAATGCGACTTCGCGGTACATCGCCTTGACCTTTTCTTCGAGCGCGGCGATGTCGACGGTGGGACGTTCCTGCGTGGTGGTGGTGGTCATGATCGGAATCTCCTCGTTGGGTGGTCAGTGGTGGCTGGCCTGCTTTGGCCGGCACGTTTGAAACGGACTGTGGCTCCGAAGACGCGCGGCGAACGAAAAGGGTTCCCGCGCCGATTCCTCAGTGCAGGCCGCGCGGCGGCCACAGGAGCTCGGCCTGCGTGCCGCTGGTTGCCAGGACGGTCAGCCGGCCGCTGCTGTGAACGGTGAACTGTTCGCCGGCGCCGACACCGACGCTGCAATGCTCTTCGTGGTGCGGCACCCACAGGCAGCCGGTGTGCACGCGAACGACGAGCCCGGGCTCGGCGTCGATGCTGATCGCTCCGTGCTCTCGCAGCGAAAACGGCCCTTCGGTGGTCGAGCGTGTAAAGGCGATCTCGTCGCTGCGAGCGGCGGTCGTACGCCGCGCTGCGACCTTGTAGCCGGCGTGCACGCAGGTGGCTTCGGCAGTTGCGATGGCGGTGCTCATGGTCAGAATCTCCTCGGTTTCGTTCATCGGTGGCGCGCTTGGATGCATGCGCCAGCACCGCCCAAGACGCGGGCGCTGCGAAAACGGTTCCAGAGGATTTCTTCACGCAACTGCGCTACGCAGTTTCATCGATCGCCTTCGGTTGCACGCACTGCGATGCATCACCGGCGACGCGGCCACCGTTGTCACCGCCGAAGCACGGCGGCGCAGTACGATCGCTCCGCAGGCTCGCCACGCCGCTCGCAGCTGCCGACGGCGCGATGGCGAAGGCCGGTGTCGTGGACGGTGATGCGCGAACTGCAGGTGCTCGGCACTTTCCTGCCGTTGCTTGGACTGGTGGTGACCTTCGTCATCGCCTACCGAATGCCGCCGGGAACCGGCCGCAGGCTGGTGCTGCTGATCGGTCCGGCCGCCACGCTCGCGCTGTGCATGGCGTTCGCCGAATTCATCGGCGCCAATGGCAACATGCTGTTCATTGCCCTGCTGCTGATGTTGTGGATCTTTGCGTTCGCCTACTACCCGATCCTGGTCGGCTACTGGGCGATCCGCACCGCGCGCGGCCACGGCGGCGGCCAGCGATGAAGCGCCAGCCGGCGCCGCGCATCTACTGCATTCCGGCAGCGCAGGCGCCGGTCGTCGCGGTATTTCGGCGCGGTCCGTCGAACTGGTCGAGCGTCGGCCGCTGGGATCTCGACAAGGGCCGATACGAGCACGGCGCCTGGCTCGGCGGCCGCATCTTTCCGCGCCGCTCCGACCTTTCGCCGGACGGCCGCTATCTGTGCTACTTCGCGCACAAACCAAGCGCGCGCTGGCCGCACGGTGAGGCCTATGTCGCGGTCTCGAGGCTGCCGTGGCTCTTTGCGCTGCACGCCTTTGGCACCTGCGGCACCTGGACGCGTGGCTATTACTTCGTCAACGAAAGGGAACGCGACGCGGCCGAGGAAAAACTGCCGGTCGGCTATGGCCTGCGCTCGATCCGGCCGGAGCAGTTCGCAAGCGAGCGCCGCCGAGGCTGGGACGAAGCGACGGATTCGCCGGCGCGCGATCCGGCCGACATGTGGGACCAGCGCCGCAATGCGCGCCTGTGCAAGCGCCAGCCGGGTGGCAGCCGCCTGCTGCGCGTCGAGAGCATCGGCTGGGCCGGCGGCGAGTGGACACGGCAGGCGATCGATGGACTGCGTGTCGTCTACGCGCTGCAGGACGACGCCGGTATTCAACTGCTGCCGCAGCTGCAGTGGGCCGACTGGGATCGGCAAGGGCGCCTGCTCGCGGCGACGCGCAGCGGCCACCTGCAGGTGTGGGAAATCGGACAGAGCAAACCGAAGGTCGTCTTCGACGAAGACCTGACCGTCCTCGAACCGGACTGCCGCTCGGCGCCGTCGTGGGCGCAGCGTTGGTAGCGCGTGGCGACGATGAGGCGCAGCGCGCCATCACCGCTTGCGGTCACCGCAGTGTCTTCGATCTTCAGCGTCGGCATGGCGCGATGAAAGCACTGCTCGACCAACTGCGCGGCGGCAATCGGCGTTCGATCGGCGCAGTGCCGCAGGTCGTGCAGCAGGTGCTGGCGGAACCGCAGCTGTTTGCCGCCGTCTTCGATGGCATCAGCGATGCGGATTCTTTGATCCGGATGCGCTGCGCCGATGCGGCAGAAAAGATCACGCTCGTGCGCCCTGACCTGCTCGCGCCGTACACGCGCCGCCTGATCGCGCTGGCGCAGGCGGCCGAGCAGCAGGAAGTGCGCTGGCACCTTGCGCAGATGCTGTCGCGCGTGGCGCTGACCAAGGCGCAGCGGCAGCGCGTCGTCGGAATGATGGACGACTACCTGGACGACGCGAGCCACATCGTGCAGGTCTGCGCGATGCAGTTGCTGGCCGACATCGCGGCAAGGGACAGTGGACTGCGAGCACCGATCGTCGCCCGGCTGGAACAACTGACGCGCAAGGGCAGCCCCGCAGTGAAGAGCCGCGGCAAGCGCCTGCTTGCGCAGCTTTCCCAATCAGACAAAGGCGCATGAAGACAAATTGGCCATGAGCAAGGCCGCGGCTGAAAGCCCGTTACAGGATTTGCGCCGACGTGCACGAACTGGAACCCAGCTCAATGCCGAATCTCGTTGTTGTCGCCGACTGCGAACGGTGCGTACCGCCGTGCTCACCGCGAAGGGCGCTTTTGCTGGGGCCGCCGCAAATTCGCCTGACGGCCAGACGCAGACATCGGATCCGAGCGGACGATTGAGACCAAAGCGGAAGCGCAAAAACCCTTCAGGGCATGCTGAAGAATGCTCTCTAACTATGTTTTCAACCGGACGCGGTGTGACGGCGGCACAGTATTTGGCTTTCGTGGCCCGCGCCGGTTCAAACGGCGTTGGGCGTCATGACGAGTGGCTTTGGATCAATAGCGTGCAGCTGCGGTGACGCTCCATCTTCGCGGACTGGGATTCCCGTCTCACCGGCAGCGCTGTGCTCGCCCTACAATCCGCACGCGATCCGGGCGGGGCCCGGTAACCCGCAAAGGGAGGATGACTTATGGAGACAGCAGCCAACCCTCCTGCGTCCGGAGCGTATGTCCATCTACCCGAGACCGCGGAGCTACGCTGGACAGGAGAGACGTTCACGTACTTCCTGGCCAACGGCGAGCAAACGGGAGAGAAGTTCAGCCTCATCGACGAACGGGCGCGCCGCGGAGAGGTTGTCCCGCTGCACCAGCACGACGACATCGAGTCATGGTACGTGATCGAAGGCGAGATCATGTTCTACATCGACGGGAAGCCGGGGGTGTTGGCGCCCGCCGGGTCGTTCGTCCATGTTCCGGGCGGGATCGCGCACAGCTTCCGGATCGAGTCCGAAACCGCCCGCTACCTGATCCTCACGACGCCCCGCCATGGACGGTTCTACCGCGCCATCAGCCTGCCCTCGGGGCCCGGCGGATTGCCACCCCTAGAGTCGATCGAGTGGTCGAAAATCCAGGAGGCTTGCGGGGATTACGGCGTGGACTTGAAGGGGCCGATGCCCGAAGCATCCTG
>JBFGOX010000345.1:0-3953 GCA_041565015.1 Burkholderiaceae bacterium | reverse complement strand
GTCTTGAAGCCGACGATCACGTGGGCCGCCTCGACCATCGCCTGCGTGAGGTTGCCGTGCAGGTCGAGCGCCATGGCCAGCGGCACCTCGGGCGCGACGGCGCGGATTCGCCGTAGCAGTTCGCCCTCGCCGTCGTCGATGCCCTGCACGACCATCGCGCCGTGCAGGTCGAGCAGGATCGCGTCGCAGCCGCCGCGCACCGCCTGCACTATCGCGCCGGCCAGTGTCTCGAAGGCGTCGGCATCGACGCGGCCGCTCGGATTGGCCGTCGCGTTGACCGCAACCTCTATTTCATCGCCGCGCGCCGCGCAGGCGTCGATGAAGGCACCGAGCGCCGTGCGCGTGCCGCGGGCAGCGTCGTAGGCGGCGCTGCCGTAGGTCGGCCCGTCCGGGCCGAAGGCGGCGAGCGTTGTCGCCAGCGGCGAGAACGTATTGGTCTCGTGATTCAGCCGGGCGGCGACGACTTTCATCTCATTGCCGCGAAGCGGCGACGCCGGCCCGAGGAACGATCGCGTGTCATTTCAGGGTCCCGTCTTGCGGGCAACGGCAGGCGCCTTCGTCTGCTCGTCGCTCGGTTATCCGCCTCGCTTCAGCACCGCGCCCGGCCGCGCGCCAGTGGCATGGCCACGCTGCCAGACCGGCGTGCCGTTGACGTAGACCGAGTCGATGCCGATCGCTGGCCGTTTTGGATGCTCGAAGGTGGCGGCATCGGCGATCCGTTCCGGGTCGAAGACCACGAGGTCGGCCGCCGCGCCCGGGGCGATGACGCCACGATCGGTGAAGCCGAAGCGCGCCGCCGGCAGGCCGGTCATCTTGTGGATGGCCGTTTCCAGCGGGAACAGATTGCGCTTGCGCGCGTAGTGGCCGAGCACGCGCGGGAAGGCGCCCCACAGCCGCGGATGCGGAAACACGTCGTGCGGCAGGCCGTCGGAGCCGATCATCGTTTCCGGGTAGGCGAGGATTCGCTCGACGTCGGCCTCATCCATCGAGAAGTAGATCGCACCGGCTGGCTGCAATTCTTCGATCAGCGCTTCGACGGCCGTCCCGCGTTCGGCGGCCAGCTCGTCGAGATAGCGCCCCGCCGCCTCGGGCCGCGCGCGCGACCAGGCGATCAACGTGCGCTGCGACAGCGCGACCGTGTCGGCGCGCAACACCGTCGAGGAGGCCGGGTACGGATAGCAGTCGAGGCACACGTCGGTGTCGAGGCGCGCGTCGTCGAGCAGGGCGAGGGTTTCGCGCGAGCGGCCGAAGTTGGCCTGGCCGATGACCTTGTGATGCGAGATCACCTGCCGCACGCCGAGAGCGCGGGCGATCGACATCGCCTCGGTCATCGACTCGAGCACGCGCGAAGTCTCGTCGCGGATGTGCGAGGCGATCAGCGCCGAAGTGCCGGCGAGCGGTTCGCACACCGCGCGGATCTCGTCGGCGGTGGCCGCGGCCGCCGGCGCGTAGTAGGTGCCGGTCGAGACGCCGACCGCGCCGGCATCGAGCGCCTCCTGAACAAGCGCCTGCATCTGCGCGATTTCGGCGGCATTGGCCTGCCGGTTCAGGTCGGCCATTGCCACCACGCGCAGCGTCGAGTGGCCGACCAGTGCCGCGCAGTTGATCGCCGCCGGCTCCAGCGCCAGATGGGCGAAATAGTCCTCGAACGAATCGAAGCGCTGCTCCGGTCCGTTGGCCACCAGGTTCAGCGGCGGCACCGCGGTCCGTTCGCCGAGCGGCGCCAGGCTGATGCCGCAGTTGCCGACCACGACCGTCGTCACGCCCTGGCTCACCTTGGGCGCCATCGATGGGTCGGCCAGCAGCAGGCGGTCGTCGTGTGTGTGCACGTCGATGAAGCCCGGCGCGATCGCGCGGCCTCGCAGGTCGATCACCGTATCGGCGTCGGTCGCGTCGAGGCGGCCGACTGCAGCGATGCGGCCGTCCTTGAGTCCGACGTCACCGGGATGGCGGGCACCGCCGGTGCCGTCGAAGATCACCGCATTGCGCAACAGCAGTTCGAACAGGGCCATGGATCCTCGCTTTGCCGGTGTGCTTTGATGCGTGTAGTCTGTTCCATCGTGGTGCGAACGACAAACGCAGCGGCGAACGCCGTTGCACCAATTTCAGGAACGGCCGCACCACGGCAAGTCGATTCGAGGAGACAACGCGTTCGATAACGGGGCCAATCCTGCCGGCGCGCCCGGAACGATATTTGCTCGGGACATTGACGGCATTGAAGCCAATCCGCGACGACGACGCGGTTTTTTTTCTATTTCTGGAGGAAGCATGAAGATCAGTCGTTCCATCCCCTGGCGAAGCGCGGCGGTGGCGGTAGCCCTCGCGGCCAGCGTCACATTTGCCGGTCCGGCCCTGGCGCAGGGCAAGGTGCTGAAGTTCGTCCCCGAAGCCGACCTGCGCGCGCTCGATCCGATCTGGACCACCGCCTACATCACGCGCAACCACGGCTACATGGTCTACGACGTGCTGTTCGCCACCGATGCGAACTTCAAGGTCCAGCCGCAGATGGTCGACAAATGGGAGGTCAGCAAAGACGGGCTGACCTACACCTTCACGCTGCGCGATGGGCTCAAGTTCCACGACGGCGCGCCGGTGAAGTCGGCCGACTGCATCGCCTCGATCGAGCGCTGGGCCAAGCGCGATGTCTTCGGCCAGAAGCTCGGCGAGATGACCGAGTCGTGGAAGGCGGTGAACGACAAGACGTTCTCCCTGAAACTGAAGAAGCCGTTCCCCTACGTGCTCGAGGCGCTCGGCAAGCCGTCGTCGAACGTCCCGTTCATCATGCCCGAGCGCGTCGCCAAGACCGACGCTTTCACGCAGATCACCGATCCGACCGGATCCGGCCCGTTCAAGATGGTCAAGGAAGAATGGGTGCCCGGCAACAAGGTCGTCTACGTGAAGAATGCCGACTACGTGCCGCGCAAGGAAGCGCCCAGCTGGGGCGCCGGCGGCAAGGTGGTCAAGGTCGATCGCGTCGAATGGATCTACATCCCCGATGCAGCCACCGCCGCGGCGGCGCTGAACAACGGCGAAGTCGACTGGTGGCAGCAGGTGCCGGTGGACCTGATCCCGATCGTCGCCAAGAACAAGGACATCAAGGTCGAGAGCGTCGATCCGCTCGGCTCGATCGGCCTGCTGCGCTTCAACCACCTGCAGCCGCCTTTCAACAACGTGAAGATGCGGCAGGCGGTGCTGGCCGTGGTTGATCAGAAGGACTATGCGATCGCAATCGCCGGCGATCCGAAGAACGGCAAGCCCTGCCCGTCGTACTTCACCTGCGGCACGCCGATGGCGAGCATGGTGGGCTCCGAGGCGCTGACCGGCAAGCGCGACGTCGAAAAGGCCAAGGCGCTGGTCAAGGAAGCCGGCTACAAGGGCGAGAAGGTGATCCTGATGACGGCCACCGACCAGCCGATCGTGCACGCGCAGGCTCTGGTGACGCAGGAGCTGCTGCGCAAGATCGGCCTAAATGTCGAACTGGCCGCCAGCGACTGGGGCACGTTGATCACGCGCCGTTCTTCGAAGGAGCCGATCGAAAAGGGTGGCTGGAGCGTATTCCACACCTGGTTCGTTGGCCCGGACATCACGTCGCCGGCACTGAACTCGCCGCTGCGCGGCGCCGGCGAGAAATCGTGGTTCGGCTGGCCGACCGACGCCAAGCTCGAGGAACTGCGCGACGCGTGGTTCAACGCGCCCACACCGGCCGACCAAAAGAAGATCGCCGAGGAGATGCAGAAGCGCGCGTTCGAGACGGTGCCCTATGTGCCGACCGCGCAGTTCATCATCCCGACCGCTTATCGCACCAATCTGTCGGGCGTGATCATCTCGCCGGTGACGTTCATCTGGAACGTCGAGAAGAAGTAAGTAGCCGCGGCAACGCTGCTGCGGGGCCCGATGATGGCTTTGCAGGCGGGGGTATGGCGGCACGCCATACCTCCTCGCCCCGTCCAAGG
>JBFGOX010000344.1:0-3954 GCA_041565015.1 Burkholderiaceae bacterium | reverse complement strand
CCGGCAGCGTCGAAGGCCGAGGCCACGCAGTGGCCGAAGCGGCCGAAACCGGCGATCACCCAGTGCCCGCTCGGCGCCTCGATGCGCAGCGGCGGCTTGGCCCCCGGCACGCCGGTCAACCAGTCCTCGAGCCGCAGCGTATCGGGCTGTGAGAGCGCCAAACCGAGGTTCTCGGCAAACGTTTCGAACGGATTGACGATGATGACGTTTTCGATCGCTTCCAGCGTTTCGCGCGCGCCCGGCGATTTCACCCGCGCCAGCAGCGGCAGTCCGCGCGACAGCGCCCTCGCCCCGATGACGATCGCCTGGTTGACCTGATCGTCGCGCGTCAACGCCACCAACCCGGCGCAGTTCGGCATCTTGACGCCGGCGGCCTCCATGGCATCGGCGGAGCGCGCGTCGGCGATCAGCAATGCCGACGGCTCGCGCGTGTCGAGGACCAGGTGCGCTCGCGCCCGGTCCGGGTCGACTTCCAGCACCACCGTCCCGTAGCCGATCTCGTCGAACGCCGCGACCAGGCGGCGGCCGCTCTGTCCATAGCCGCAGACGATGTAAAACGGATCGGTCATCCTGCGCACGCGCGCCTCGAAGCGATAACGCCCCAGCGCGATGCGAAACGCCGGGTGGCGCGTCAGGGCGAAGATCGAGCCCAGTGTGTAGGCCCAGCCGATCACGGTGATGTAGATGCTCACCGTCATCCACAGGCGCTGGGCGTACGAGAACGGATACGGCACCTCGCCGAAGCCGATCGTCGTGGCCGTGTAGCTCATCACGTAGAAGGCATCGAACAGGCTCAAGTTCCATGGGTTGCCCTGCGGGTCGACACCCGGCATCAGCACCAGGCCGAAGATCGCGATCGCATAGACCGAGATCAGCGTGACGAACGGCGCGCGCAGCCGGCGCAGGATCAGCGTCAGGATGTCGGACATCGCGGTGGCCATGGCAGCGCCCGCTTCGGCAGGTGTCGCTGGCGTTCAGCGCGTGCGGCGCAGCGTTTCGCCGATCAGCAGCGCGACCGAAATGAAGTTCGCGACCAGCGCGCCGCCGGACAGCGACACCACGGTGGCCATCACCTCGCCCTCGGTCGGCAGTCCGTTCACGCGCGTGGCCCACAGCCACACCAGCGAAGCGGCCAGGAGCTGGATCACCGCCACGATGCTGGTGGCCAGGTGCACGGCGCCGATGTGCGTGCGGTCGCCGAACTTCAGCGTCATCGCGATCAGGTTCACCACCACGGTGGCCGCAAGTTCCAGTTCATGGTGATGCCGCGGATCGCCGATCTCGCCGACGAAGAAACCGAAGTTCAGCGTGCAGGCGAGGATGATGAAGGCGCCGAAGATGACTTTTTCCAGGTTCATTTGTTCTCCTTGCCCGCGCCAGTCGGGCGGGTGTTCTTGCACGAAATGGTAAGCGACGGCAGGCGCCGCTGCGCGATCTAGCGCAGGTGCCAGAAAAGCGCCACGTCGAACGGCGCCCAGACGGCGGTGCGCACGCCTGCAGCGGCCAGCGCCCGGCGGATCCACTCGTTGCAGGTGAGCCACGGCGTGTAGCGGCCGGTGCCCTCGAAGAAGGCATCGGTGGCGAAGTAACCCGGTTCGTCGATTCGCCGCGGCTTACCCTTGCCATCGCGCCTGAATCCAGTGCGCAGCGTCTCGATCAGCGCTCGGTACTGATCGGGGTGCAGGTCGATGCGCTGCACCCGATAGTCCAGCGGCCGCGCCAGGTATTCGACGTGCATGGCGCCGCTGCCCAGTCCGAGCAGCGCAATGGCCACCGCGCCGGCGCGCAGGTCATGCCAGGTGCGCGTGCGCACATAGAAGTCACGGTCTCCCCAGCCGAAGGCGATCCAATGCAGCGCCTCGGGCACCGCGACGCGTGTCAGGTCGACGACCTGCGCGGGCGGAAACTCGTCGCGCCAGTCGAACGGCGCGGCCGCCGGCACCACCAGATCGGCGTGCACGCCATTGGTCCGCAGATAGACCGTGACGCCGCCGCTTTCCGGCGGCGTCGGCCGGAAATCACGATTAACCGGCAGCGCGCCGAGCGACAGTGCGATCAGCGCGTAGAGGATCGGCAGCGCCGACAGGGTCAGCGCAGCGCGGGCCAGCCATCGCCACATCAGCGGTCGGTCCGCCCGCGGATCCGGCTACCGCCGCGACTCGCGCACGCCGTCGGCGGTGCCCAGCAGCAATACGTCGGCCCCGCGCGCCGCGAACAGTCCATTGGTGACGACGCCGACGATCTGGTTGATCGTCGCTTCCAGCGCGACCGGATCGACGATGCGCAGGCCGTGCACGTCGAGGATCACGTTGCCGTTGTCGGTGACGACGCCTTCGCGCCATTTCGGCTGACCGCCGAGCCGGGCCAGTTCGCGCGTCACGTGACTGCGCGCCATCGGGATCACCTCGACTGGCAGCGGAAAACGGCCGAGCACGTCCACGCGCTTGCTGCCGTCGGCGATACAAACGAAACGCTGCGCCACCGCGGCGACGATCTTCTCGCGCGTCAGCGCCGCCCCGCCGCCCTTGATCATGTGAAAGCCCGCATCGATCTCGTCGGCGCCATCGATGTAGATCGGGACGTCGTCGACGTCGTTCAGGTCGACGACGCGCACGCCGATCGCCGCCAGCTGCTTCGCACTGCGCTCGGAACTCGAGACCGCCGCCGGAATGTCGATCCTGGCCGCGGCCAGCGCATCGATGAACAGGTCCACCGTCGAGCCGGTGCCGACGCCGAGCACCCGTCCCGGCTGCACGAACCGCAACGCAGCTTCGGCCACGGCGCGCTTCAGATCCTGCTGGCTAATCACCTGTCCTCCGCCGGCGAACCGGCCTGCCCGTTGCGCCGATGTTAGCCGCAAGCCGTCGCCGGAACCGAGCCGACCAGCCGCCCCAGGACATGTCGTGCACGCAGCCGGGCCGCCACCCGGAGACGCTTACTTGCGCGCCGGCGGCAGGTCGGTGCAATGCCCCTCGGCGACCTCGGCCGCCATGCCCATGCTCTCGCCGAGCGTCGGGTGCGGGTGGATCGTCTTGCCGATGTCGACCGCGTCGGCGCCCATCTCGATGGCCAGTGCGATCTCGCCGATCAGGTCGCCGGCATGGGTGCCGACGATGCCACCGCCGACGATGCGGTGCGTCTCCTCGTCGAACAGCAGCTTGGTGAAGCCTTCGTCGCGGCCGTTGGCGATCGCCCGGCCCGACGCGCTCCACGGGAACAGCCCCTTCTTGATCTTGCGGCCGTTCTTCCTGGCGTCGTCTTCGGTCAGGCCGACCCAGGCGATCTCCGGATCGGTGTAGGCCACCGACGGGATCACGTTGGCGTCGAAGAAACTCTTGTGCCCGGCGGCGGCTTCGGCGGCCACATGCGCCTCGTGCACCGCCTTGTGCGCCAGCATCGGCTGGCCGACGATGTCGCCGATGGCGAAGATGTGCGCCACGTTGGTCCGCATCTGCCTGTCCACCGCGATATAGCCGCGCGCATCGACGTTCAGTCCGGCACGCTCGGCGCCGATGCGCTTGCCGTTCGGCGAGCGGCCGACCGAGACCAGCACCATGTCGTAGCGCTGCGGCTGCGCCGGCGCGGCTTCGCCTTCGAAGGTGACGTGCACGCCGTCGGACTTCGCCTCAACCCCGGTGGTCTTGGTCTTCAGCATCACCGAGTCGAAGCGACCGGCATTGAACTTCTGCCAGACCTTGACCAGGTCGCGGTCGGTGCCGGGCATCAGCCCGTCGAGCAGCTCGACCACGTCGATGCGGCTGCCCAGCGTCGAGTACACGGTGGCCATTTCCAGGCCGATGATGCCGCCGCCGATCACCAGCATCTTCTTCGGGATCTGCCGCAGCTCGAGCGCGCCGGTCGAATCGACGATGCGCGGATCGTCCGGAATGAACGGCAGCTTCACCGCCTCGCTGCCGGCGGCGATGATGGCCTGCTGGAACTTCACGTTCCTGG
>JBFGOX010000343.1:0-3958 GCA_041565015.1 Burkholderiaceae bacterium | reverse complement strand
GACGAGATCGACAAGGCCGACATCGAGTTTCCGAATGACCTGCTGCGCGAACTGGACCGCATGGAGTTCTACGTCTACGAGACGCGGCAGACGATCGTCGCCCGCCACCGGCCGCTGGTGGTGATCACCTCGAACAACGAAAAGGAACTGCCGGACGCCTTCCTGCGCCGCTGCTTCTTCCACTACATCCGCTTTCCGACCAAGGAGACGATGCAGTCGATCGTCGACGTGCACTTCCCGCGCCTGCGCAAGGAGCTGCTGGCCAGTGCGCTGGAGGCGTTCTTCTCGCTGCGCGAGGTTCCCGGGCTGAAGAAGAAACCGTCGACCTCCGAACTGCTCGACTGGCTGAAGCTGCTGGTCGCCGAGCAGATCCCGCCCGATGCGCTGCGGGCCAAGGACGACAAGCTGTTCGTGCCGCCGCTGCACGGCGCGCTGCTGAAGAACGAGCAGGACATGCACCTGTTCGAGCGGCTGGTGTTCATGGCGCGACAGAACCGCTGACGGCTGCGACGCGTCGCCCCGGCGCAGGCCGGGCCACAGAAAGCCCGCTCGAATGATCGAACCCCGCCCCGTCAGCCTTGAAGGCCACGGCGTTCGCCTGGAGCCGCTGGCGCGCGAACATCACGATGGCCTGGTCGGCGCCGCCGCCGACGGCGAACTGTGGCAACTGTGGTTCACCTCGGTGCCGTCACCCGACGAGACGCACGCGTACATCTCGGCGGCGCTGGCTGGCCAGCAGGCCGGCCACATGCTCCCGTGGGCGGTGCGCGACCTGGCGACGGACACGATCGTGGGCTCGACGCGCTACCACGACATCGTGGCGCCGATCGACCGCGTCGAGATCGGCTACACGTGGTACGCGCGGCGATGCCAGAAGACGCATGTGAACACGGCGTGCAAGTGGCTTCTTCTCGGCCACGCCTTCGAGGTCCTCGGCTGCAAGGTGGTGGGACTGCGCACCGACAACTTCAATTTCGCCTCGCAGGCCGCGATCGAGGCGCTCGGCGCCAAGCACGACGGCATCATCCGCCACCATGCGGCGCGCAGAGACGGCACCGTGCGTGACACCGTCATCTACTCGATCCTCGCCGCCGAGTGGTCGGACGTGAAGCGCCACCTCGAACTGCGCCTGGCGCGGCACCGGAGCCCGCGATGCTGATCAACTTCCTCTATCACATGCGGGCGGCGCGGCTGCCGGTCTCCGCCAAGGAACTGCTGACGCTGCTCGAGGCGCTGAAGAAAGGCGTGATCGCCCCGTCGATCGACGAATTCTATTTCCTGTCACGCGCGACGCTGGTCAAGGACGAAGCGCTGTACGACAAGTTCGACCGCGCATTCGGCGAGTTCTTCAACGGCGTGCGGACGACGCTCGAATTCGCAAAGGACATTCCCGAGGAATGGTTCAAGTCGCTGATCGAGCGCGAGTTCACGCCGGAGGAACTGGCGAAGCTGGAGAAGCTCGGCTTCGACCGGCTGATGGAGGAACTGCGCAAGCGGCTCGAGGAGCAGGACGAAGCGCACCACGGCGGCAACAAGTGGATCGGTTCCGGCGGCACGTCGCCGTTCGGCCATGGCGGCCGCCATCCGGAAGGCATCCGCATCGGCGGGCCGAGCAAGGGCAACCGGACCGCGATCAAGGTGTGGGAGGCACGCGCCTATCGCGACTACGACGACCAGGTCGAAATCGGCACGCGCAACATCAAGGTCGCGCTGCGACGGCTGCGCCGTTTCGCCCGCGAGGGCGCCGACCTCGAACTCGACCTGCACGACACGATCGAATCAACGGCGAGGAACGCCGGCTGGCTCGACCTGAAGCTGGTGCCGGAGCGGCACAACGCGGTGAAGGTGCTGATGCTGCTCGACGTCGGCGGCACGATGGACGAGCACATCAAGCGGGTCGAGGAACTGTTCTCGGCGACCAAGGCCGAGTTCAAGCACCTGGAGTTCTACTACTTCCACAACTGCGTCTACGAGCGGCTGTGGCGAAACAACCGCCGCCGCTTCGCCGAGAAATTCGACACCACCGACGTGCTGCGCAAGTACAACGCCGACTACAAGCTGATCTTCGTCGGCGACGCGACGATGAGCCCGTACGAAATCCTGCAGCCGGGCGGCTCGGTCGAGCACAGCAATCCGGAAGCCGGCGCGGTCTGGCTGCAGCGTTTCACGCAGCACTTTCCGAAGCACGTGTGGATCAACCCCGAGCCGGAAGGACTGTGGCAGTACCGGCAGTCGATCGCGGTGATCAATCAGCTGATGGGCGGGCGGATGTTTCCGCTGACGCTCGACGGGCTGACCCGGTCGATGCGCATGCTGAGCAAGTGACGCGGCGGTCCGGGCGCGCGCTTCGCGCTCGGGAAAAGCCGCGTCATCCCCGCGCAGAGCCTGCCCCCAGCGAAGGCGGGTGCGGGAATCCAGTGTCTTTCGCCTCTGTCCGCGCGCGCTACTGGCGCACACGGGAATACGCGCCTCATCCAGGCCGCCAGGCGGAAACCCCATGCCGGCCGACGTCCCGGGTCGGCGCAACAGCCGGCGCCCCGGCGCCTAAGCCGGCTTCGGCTCCGTGCCGCCGAATTTCTTGGCGAGGTCTTCGGCGCGCTTTGGCGAGCGTTCGAAATCGCCGACCATCCGATCGACGATGCGCTTGGTCAGCGGCACCGATTCGAGCGGCTTCAACCAGCCCTGCCTGAGATAGGACTTGATCGTCTCCGGCGACAGCACGCGGGCGGATTTCTCCTCGCCGCTGCTGAACATGAACAGCGTTCGCAGCGGGCTGATCCAGCGCAGCTTGACCTTGATCACTTCCTTGCCGTCGTAGAAATTGAACCAGCTGCCGCGCTGCCACGCGGCAATCTGCTCGTCGTACGCTTCGTCCTGCTCGAAACTGAGCGCCGGCGTGCCGGCAATCGGTTCCGGCATCAACACCTCGGCGGCATGATTCTCGGCCGCCCGCTGCACCGCGCCGGCACTGACCTTGAGGCCGCCCGATACGGTGATCGGGACGTTGCCGGTGATGTGCATCTCGTCGAGCTTCTGCCGCAGTTCGCCCGTGGCGACCCTCGACTTGATGTAAGTGGCCTGGTCGACCGGGCGGACGGCGACCGCGTGCGAGGCCATCAGCTGCCTCAGGAAGTTCTGCTGATCCTGCTCGGACATGCGGATCATGCTCAGGCCGTCGCGCAGCACACGGGTCATGCCCGGGATCAGCCCCACCAACCGCTTGCGCTCGTCGGCCGACACTTTCGGCTGCACGCTCCAGACCACGTCGTGGATCACCTGCCGGAAGGCCTTCGAGAAACCGGGCGTCTGCTCGTCGCGCAAGGTTGCGTTGACCAGCGCCTGCACCCACGGTCCGACCAGGAATTCACGCAAATAGGCCTCGAGTTCGACGTGTTCGAATGCGCGCCGGACCTGGATCGTCGTGTTGATGACCAGCACCTCGCGTCTTTCCGCTTCCTCGAGCGCCCGCTTGGCGCGGGCGACCGGGTCGGTTTCGCGCGTCGGCATCTCGCCGAGGAAGGCATCGAATTCGCTAATCAGCTGCTCGAACACACCGACGTCCTTGTCGAACCGTTCCAGTACCTGCTGCACCACGCGTTCGACTTCGCCCTTGTAGCGCTGGTTTTCGTCGCCGTACGGCTCCCAGCCGACAGCAGTCGACGCCAGCCGGTCGATCAGCCGGCGCGCCGGATGCGCGCTCGAGACGAAGAATTCAGCGTCGGTCAGCGCGACCTTCAGCACCGGGAACTGCATTCTCGACAGCACAGCCTTGATCTCGGCCGGGACCTGGTTGTCCTGCAGCACGTGATCGAACAGCATGCCGACGATCTCGATCGTCAGCTTGTCGACGGTCCGGTTCGACTTGGCAATCAGCACCTCGCGCCAGGCGCCCTGATCCACACCGCCGAGGCCGATCGACGGACCCGCTTCTTCACCGGCAAGCGCCGCGCGCGCACCG
>JBFGOX010000342.1:0-3958 GCA_041565015.1 Burkholderiaceae bacterium | reverse complement strand
CACAGGGAGTCAACCATGGTCGACCACGTGGTCCTTCGAGTCAGTGATCTCGCCGCCACGCGCGCCTTCTACGAGCAGGCGCTCGCCCCGCTCGGTTACCAGGTCGGCTTCGAAGGCGATGAAGACGGCGTGCGCGCGATCGGATTCGTGCAACACGGCAGTTTCGACACCTGGTTCGTCGAATCGCCCGGCAATCCGTCCGGCCCGACACACCTTGCGTGGCGGGCCGCCACGCGCGAGGCCGTCGACGCCTTCTACCGTGCCGCGATCGGCGCCGGCGGCAAGGACAATGGGCAGCCGGGTCCGCGGCCGAAGTATCACGCGCATTACTACGGCGCGTTCGTGCTCGACCCGGACGGCAACAATGTCGAAGCCGTCTGCCACGCCCATCCCTGAACGGGCGGGAACCCTGCGCACCGCTTCGTCCACACGCACGCTTTCATCAACATGCAGCGACGTCAACTGATCCAGGCCGCCGTCGGCGTTTTTGCCGGCTCGATCGCGACGGGCATACGCGCGCAGGCCTGGCCGTCGAAGCCGATCCGGCTGATCCTGACCGCTCCGCCGGGCTCGTCGATCGACGTGCTCGGCCGCCTGGTCGCCGAGCAGTTGCGCGAGCGGCTTGGCCAGCCCGTCGTCGCCGAGAACCGCGCACAGGCCGGCGGCACCGTGGGCACCGACGCGGTCGCCAAGGCAGATCGCGACGGCTACACGATTGGGCTGTCGTTCACGGGCCCGCTTGCCACCGCGCCGTTCCTGTACGCGAAGCTGCCCTACGACCCTGCGCGCGACCTGGCGCCGATCGTGCTGGTCGGCACGGCGCCGAACATCCTTGCCGTCAACAGCAGCGTACCGGTGCAGAGCTTGCGCCCGTTGATCGACTACGCGCGCGCGCGGCCGGGCCAGTTGAATTACGCCTCGGTCGGCAACGGCAGCGCCTCGCACCTGGCGATGGAACTGCTGAAAAGCATCGCCGGGATCTACGTCGTGCACATTCCATACAACGGCGCGCCGCCGGCGGTTCAGGCCACCGCGGCCGGCGACGTGCAGATGATCATGTCGAATCCGACCTCGCTGCTGCCGCTGATCCAGGCCGGCCGCATCCGGCCGCTGGCGGTTTCCTCGGCCGGCCGCTGGGCGCCGATGAAGGAACTGCCGGCGATCGCCGAGAGTTATGCCGGCTTCGAGGCCGTGGCGTGGAACGGGTTCGTCGCGCCGGCCGGTACACCGCAGGAGGTCATCACAAGGCTGAACCGCGAGATCAACGGGATCCTCGGGTCCGCCCAAGTCAAACCGCGCATCGAAGCCGCCGGCTGGGACGTTGCCGGCGGCAGTGCCGATTTTTTCGCCGCATTCATGCGCGACGAACGAAGCCGGTGGAAGCCGGTGGTCGCCCGCAGCGGCGCGAAGATCGACTGAGAAGAGCGAGCGCTGCCCACTTATACTGCGCCCTGCTTCCGGCCGGTCGGGCCGGCGCAGTGCCTGAATTTCCTCACGCCTCGTCGGCGGCGACCTTTGCGGTTCTACCGAATCCGAGCGTTTCCGCTGCCCCTTCGCCATGGCAACCATCCTTCAGCATCTTCCGACAGGCAACAAGGTCGGCATCGCGTTCTCCGGCGGCCTCGACACCAGCGCGGCGCTGCTGTGGATGCGCAAAAAGGGCGCGATCCCCTTTGCGTACACGGCCACTCTGGGCCAACCCGACGAGCCGGACTACGACGACAGTCCGCGCCGCGCGCTCGAGTACGGCGCCGAGAAGGCGCGCCTGGTCGACTGCCGCGCGCAGCTTGTTGCCGAGGGTCTCTCGGCCCTGCAATGCGGCGCCTTCCACATCTCGACCGCCGGTGCCACCTACTTCAACACCACGCCGATCGGCCGCGCGGTGACCGGCACGATGCTGGTGGCGGCGATGAAGGAAGACGCCGTGAACATCTGGGGCGACGGCAGCACCTTCAAGGGCAACGACATCGAGCGCTTCTACCGCTATGGGCTGCTCGTCAATCCGCAGCTGAAGATCTACAAGCCGTGGCTCGACCAGGCGTTCATCGACGAACTCGGCGGCCGCGCCGAGATGTCGGCATTCATGACCGCCGCCGGCTTCGCCTACAAGATGTCGGCCGAGAAGGCGTATTCGACCGACTCGAACATGCTCGGCGCCACGCACGAGGCGAAGGACCTTGAGCAGCTCGACTCCAGCGTCCGCATCGTGCAGCCGATCATGGGCGTGGCCTTCTGGCGTGACGACGTGGCCGTCAAGCGCGAGGAGGTCACCGTGCGCTTCGACGAAGGCCGGCCGGTGGCGCTGAACGGCGTCGAGTTTGCCGATGCGGTGGAGCTGTTGATGGAGGCCAACCGAATCGGCGGCCGGCACGGGCTGGGCATGTCGGACCAGATCGAAAACCGCATCATTGAAGCGAAGAGCCGCGGCATCTACGAGGCGCCGGGCATGGCGCTGTTGTTCATCGCCTACGAGCGGCTGGTGACCGGCATCCACAACGAGGACACGATCGAGAGCTACCGCGACAACGGCCGCCGGCTCGGCCGGCTGCTGTACCAGGGCCGCTGGTTCGACCCGCAGGCGATCATGCTGCGCGAAACCGCACAGCGCTGGGTCGCGCGCGCGGTCACCGGCGAGGTGACGCTCGAACTGCGGCGCGGCAACGACTATTCGATCCTGAACACCGCCTCACCGAACCTCACCTACAAGCCCGAGCGGCTGACGATGGAAAGAGGCGAGGCGTTCTTCTCGCCGCTGGACCGCATCGGTCAGCTGACGATGCGCAATCTCGACATCGAAGACACGCGCGAGAAGCTGGCCACCTACTCGAAGATCGGCCTGCTGTCGCACGGCAAAGGCGCCGCCTTGCCGCGACTGGGCGCTGAAACCGGTGACGACTGACCCAGCGGCGCAGCTAGAGGCAGCGGCGATGAAAAACTGCTTGGCGCGAGGATGGCTGCCCGCGCTGCTCGCATTCGCGGTCGTCCTTGGCAGCGGCTGCGCGACGCTGAACGACGTCGTCGCCGCCAGAGAATCGGGCCGCGAAGGCACGACGAAGGTCTACCCGGTCAAACCCGACCAAGCGTGGGACATCGCCAAAACCGTGTTGCGCTGGGAAGGTGCGGACGCCATCGAGGAGCATCGCGCACAAGGTTACATGCTGACCAGTTCCGGCATGAACCTGGTGTCGATGGGTGCGGTGATGGGCGCCTGGGTCGAGGCCGTCGCGCCGGATTCGAGCAAGGTCACGATCGTCACCAAGCGGCGTGTGCAGACCAACCTCTTCACCACGCTCACCGAAGGAACATTCCACAGGCGCTTTGCGCAGGCGGTGGAGATCGTCAAGCAGGGCAAGCCGCTGCCGCGGACGGCGCCGGACTGATCGCTCCGTGGCACGGCGGCCTGGTTGGTCGGCGCGGATTCGGCGGGCTCAGACGATCACCGGCTCCGGCTCCAGCCAGACGCCGAATTTTTCCGCGACCTTTTCCTGGACTTCGCGCGCGAGATCAAGGATCTCGCGGCCGGTGGCGCCGCCACGGTTGACCAGCACCAGCGCCTGCCGTTCGTAGACGCCGGCGCGACCGCGTGTGGCGCCTTTCAGTCCCGCCGCATCGATCAACCAGCCGGCGGCGAGCTTCACCCGCCCGCCAGGCAGCGGATAGCTGACCAATGACGGGTGATGCGCGATCAGCTTGTGGTGCTCGTCGCGCGAGACGATCGGATTCTTGAAGAAACTGCCGGCATTGCCGATGCGCTGCGGATCGGGCAGCTTGCGGCTGCGGATCGCAATCACCGCGTCGAGTGCGCTCTGCTGCCGTTTGCGCAGCCGCGCCCGCGCTGTCTTGAAAAAGACCCGGTCGGTGATGACGATCTGCCGTTTCTCCAGATCTACGTACGCAGCTGCGAGCTCGACGTCGGGACAACCGTCGTCGTCCTCCACCCCGTTGATCGTCTCCGGCT
>JBFGOX010000341.1:0-3968 GCA_041565015.1 Burkholderiaceae bacterium | reverse complement strand
CCGGCCGCTCCTCCGCGCACACGAGAGAGACCGCCTCCCCCCTCGCGCCGGCACGCCCGGTTCGCCCGATACGGTGCACGTAGTCCTCGGGCACGTTGGGCAGGTCGAAGTTCACCACGTGCGGCAGCTGCTCGATGTCGAGCCCGCGCGCGGCGATGTCGGTGGCAACCAGCGCCTGCAGTTCGCCGGTCTTGAAGGCGGCCAGCGCGCGCGTGCGCGCGTTCTGGCTCTTGTTGCCGTGGATCGGCAGCGCCCCGATGCCGTTTTTCTCCAGCTGCGCCGCGAGGCGATTGGCGCCGTGCTTGGTGCGCGTGAACACCAGCACCTGGTACCAGCTGCCCGACTTGATCAGGTGCGCCAGCAGTTCGCTCTTGCGCTTGGCGTCGACCGGCAGAACCTTCTGCGCCACCGCCTCGACGGTCGAGTTGCGCGGCGTGGCTTGGACGGCCAGCGGATCGTGCAGCAGGCCGGTGGCCAGCGCGCGGATCTCGTCGGAAAAGGTGGCCGAGAACAGCAGGTTCTGCCGCTTCTTCGGCAGGATCGCCAGGATGCGCTTGATGTCGGGCATGAAGCCCATGTCTAGCATGCGATCGGCTTCGTCGAGCACCAGCACCTCGACGGTTGACAGGTCGATGGTGCGCTGGCCGTGGTGGTCGAGCAGGCGGCCCGGCGTGGCCACGACAATGTCCACGCCACGGCGCAGCGCGTCGATCTGCGGATTGATGTTCACGCCGCCGAAGATCACCGTCGACTTCGGGGAGACGTGCTTGCCGTAGACGCGCACGCTTTCTTCGACCTGTGCGGCGAGTTCGCGCGTCGGGGTGAGGATCAGCACGCGGATGCGGGGGCGCGCGACGGCGGGTTGCGCGGCCAGGCGATGCAGGATCGGCAGCACGAAGCCGGCCGTCTTGCCGGTGCCGGTCTGTGCGCCGGCGAGCAGGTCGCGGCCGGCGAGCACGGCGGGAATCGCCTGCACCTGAATGGGGGTCGGCGTCGTATAGCCGACATCGGCGACCGCGCGCACGAGCGCGTCGGACAAGCCGAGGCTTGCGAAAGACATCAGAAAACTCTCTAGAGGTTGGTCTGCCGCCGAGGATGGAAACGGGCGCGGTGCCCGGTTTTCCCGGCGTTCATCGACCAGCGGACTGCAGACGAACGGGTGGTAAAGCAGGTCAGGATTGACTGCGGCAATGAACCGTCACTGGTGTGTGACGGCGCTGGTCACTTGCCGCGAAGCGCAGTGTAACAGCGACATGGATGGCCGCAGTCATCCGAACGGCAGTGCGATGGCGCCGCGATGCGGCCGCTGATCGCGATCAGATCGGCTGCGTGCGGGCGAGCAGCCAGTTGCGCGCGGCGCCGCTGACCAGAGGGCCGACACGACGCGCGACCTCGGCGTGATAGGCGTTGAGCCAAGCGATCTCGTCGGCGCCCAGCAGCGAGCGCTCGATGCAGCGCGCGTCGATCGGGCACAGCGTGAGCGTTTCGAACTTCAGGAACTCGCCGAACTCGGTCTTCTCGGCTGGCACCGCAAGCACCAGGTTTTCGATCCGCACGCCCCAGCGGCCCGGCCGGTACGTACCCGGTTCGTTGCTGGTGATCATGCCGGGTTCCATCGCTGTTTGCGGCTCCGGCGCCAGGTGCGGCGTGATGCCGTGCGGGCCTTCGTGGACGTTCAGGAAATAGCCGACGCCATGTCCGGTGCCGTGGCCGTAGTCGGCGCCGCCGGCCCAGATCGGCGCGCGCGCCAGCGCATCGAGCGTCGGCGAGCGCGTGCCGCGCGGGAAGACCGCGCGCGACAGCGCGATCATTCCCTTGAGCACGCGGGTGAAGTCCTCGCGCTGCTCGCGCGTGGTCTGGCCGACCGGCACCACGCGCGTGATGTCGGTGGTGCCGAACGGGTACTGGCCGCCGGAGTCGATCAGCAGCAGGCCGTCTTCGACGTGCCCCGGCTCGCAGATCACCGCGTGCGATTCCTCGGTGGCGCGATAGTGCGGCAGCGCGCCGTGCGCGTTCAGGCCGGCAATCGTCGAGAAGCTCGGGCAGACGAACCCCGGCCGGCGCGCCCGCGCGGCGGTGATCTGCTCGTCGATCGTCAGTTCGGTGATCCGTTCGCGGCCGAGCGCCGCCTCGAACCAGGCGAAAAATTCCGCTAGCGCCGCGCCGTCGTGTTCCATCGCCTGGCGCACGAAGGCGGCCTCCGCCTCGGTCTTGCGGCTCTTGGCGAGCGTCGACGGATTGATGCGCTCCACCACGTTCACCGAATCGGGCAGCGCCTGGCGGAAGGCCAGTGTGATGCGGCGCGGATCGATCAGCACCGTGCTGCCCGCAGCGAGTTGCGGCAGCGCTGCGGCCGCATTGGCATAGGGTGCGACCGCGATCCCGTCACGCGTGAGCGCCGCCTGCACAGGCGCGGCGATCTTGCCTGCGCCGACGAACAGCGTGGCCCGGTCGGCCGTGATCAGCAGGTGCGCCGCGAACACCGGGTTGTACGAAACGTCGGCGCCGCGCAGATTGGTGATCCAGGCGATATCGTCGAGCGTCGAAACGAAATGCGCGTCGGCGCCGGCGGCAGCCATCTCGGCGCGTACACGAGCGAGCTTTTCACCGCGCGTCACCGGCGCGTATTCGGCCGGATGCTCATAGACGGCAGCTTCGGGCAGGCCGGGCCGGTCCGCCCATACTGTCTCGAGCAAATCCAGATCGGTGCGCAACGTGATCGCGCGCGGCGCGAGCTTTTCCTGCAGTGTTCGGGCGGCCGCAAGCGACAGCACCGCACCGTCCGCACCCACCACGGCACCCGCCGGCAGGTTCTCAGCGAGCCAGTCGACATGCCCGGGGCTCGAAGCGCCGGCGATCTTCTTCACCTCGACGCCCGTGCCGGCAAGCTCGTGGTCGGCCTGCTCCCAATAGCGCGAATCGACCCAGAGGCCGGCAAACTGGTCGGTTACAACGAGCGTGCCGGCCGAGCCGGTAAAGCCGCTTGCCCACACGCGTCCCTGCCAGCGCTGGGGCAAATACTCGGACAAGTGTGGATCGCTCGTCGGCAGCAGCCAGGCGGCGAATCCCTGCGCGCGCAGGGCATCACGCAGCGCAGCGATCCTGCTGCGCACCGCGGTGCGGGTATCGGCGAGCGTGTCCATCGTCGAGATCGACCTGTCAACAGCGGAAGTGCCGCGCAGTGTAACGCTGCGCGTGTCAACGCCGTCCTGCGTTGACGGGCGGATTAATCGTTTTTCCCGACTGACCGTGCGCGTTGCAGGCGCTACGGTGGCGCCCTGCAGACGAACGCGGCGCGATGCTGCGGAGCTGACCGCCCCTCCGGCATGGTTCTGCGCCGTCGCAAAGCGTCGTCTGCAACCACGCCTGCGGCCCGGCGTCTTGTCCTCCCCCGCGTCGCCGCAGCATGCAGGCGTACCATCGCCGCTATCGATTCCCTTGCAAACGGAGCATCTCGATGGCGACGGTCACCACCGCAAGCGGTCTGCAGTACGACGATGTGCGCGTCGGCGAAGGAACTGCGGCCCGCTTCGGCTCCGACGTGGTCGTGCACTACACCGGCTGGCTGACCGACGGCACCAAGTTCGATTCCAGCCGCGACCGCAATGAACCGTTCAGCTTCGCCCTCGGCCAGGGCAGCGTGATCGCCGGCTGGGAAGAGGGCGTTTCCGGAATGCGCGTCGGCGGACTGCGCAAGCTGACGATCCCGCCCGCGCTTGGTTATGGTGCCTGGGGCGCCGGCGACGTCATTCCTCCGGACGCGACGCTGCTGTTCGAAGTCGAACTGCTGGCGGTCGAGTGAACCGCGCCGCGGTGTCGGCGGCCGACTGTCTTCGCGGAGGCCACGAGATGCGTTCCGGCGTCGAGTAGGCGGGCGGCAACTGCACGGCCTGCGGGCGCGTTGATCGGCCGGTCAGCCCGGCGCGGCTGGCCGTTACCTGCCTTAAATTGAACTACGGCGGCTCCGT
>JBFGOX010000340.1:0-3980 GCA_041565015.1 Burkholderiaceae bacterium | reverse complement strand
GACGGTCGCCCTTCGGCGCCCGCAGCTTATCGGCAAGTCGTTAGCCGGCGAGTGGAACCACCGCGGTATTCGATTTGTCGCATACTTCGTTTGCTAGGCGTGACCCGGAGAACTTCGTATGGGCGATGTGAAGGCAATCGAGAAGGCAATTGAGGCGCTGCCTCCAACCGAACTAGCCGAATTCCGCCGTTGGTTTGCGGAGTACGACGGCGCGGCGTGGGACAAACAGATCGAGGACGACGCCGCGAGCGGGAAGCTGGATAGTTTTGCGGCCGAAGCGCTCACCGATTACCGCTCCGGCTCTCACCGCGAGCCTTGAAGCACACGGCGTCGAAGCGTTTCTGGCAGTGCTTTGAGGCGCTGCCGCCGGAGATACAATCTCTCGCGCGCCGGAACTACGCATTGTTTCGCGCCGACCCGTCCCATCGATCGCTGAAGTTCAAGACGGTCGGGAAGGGCAAGTTCCACAGCGTTCGCATCGGGCTTTACTACCGAGCGCTTGGTGTTTCGGTTTCTGACGGTGTTCATTGGTTCTGGATCGGCACACACGCCGACTATGACAAGCTCGTCGGCTAACTTGTCGCTGCAATCTACAGCCCAATCGCTTCGCTCATGGGCTGCGGCTGAGCTTCGACGTTGAGCGTCCGCTCTGCGGCACCCTCTGAATGACTCCTTCGGGGAAAACCGAGCTTCCGCTTGGGGTCGCGAGCGCCAGTTGGCGATCGAGGGAAGCTGCCGCTGGTCGATCACCTGCTCCAGCCTGGATCGATCGTCAACGTCCGGCAGGTTTGTAGGTGCAGCAGTCGTCTGCTTGCTCGGACGGCGAGCGGCAGGTTCCCGCGGCTGCTGTCGCTCGACTCGCGAATCTGACCGGCAGTAGCCCCTCTGTTCCGGTCGCTCGGCCGCCGACATCGAACGACAGCAGCTGGCCGCAAGCCGCCCGGCAGCGCTTGCTGTTCCGCCACGATGGCGCACGAAGAGGTCCAAGCCAGCCACCGTCGGTTGACCGGCAAGCACTGCGCCACCAGCGAGAAGAGCGCGCACGGCAACGGCACCTTCCGGCAGTGGGCGGCGAAGAATCTCGACTTGCGGCAGGCCGACATCGTCGCCGGGTACGAGGATGGCGCCTGCGCCGCCACCGAACTCGAGGCCAACGTGGAGGCGGCCCGGGTTGCGTTCTCGTCGGGCGATCTGGTTCAGGCACGCACCGACCTGCGCAAGGTGGCCACGCTGCCGACGATGCCGCTACTGCAGACGCAGCTGCCTTCGATCGAGACGCTCAAGCAGCTGCGCGACAGCTTGCCCACGAATGCGCGCAAGGTGTTCGACGAAGTCGCGCAGGAGGCGAACGAAAGCCCGGTGCTGGAGGGTCTTTGAGCACGCAACGCGACGGCCGCGCGCTTCAGCGCGCAGCCCTTCGATCAAGCCGCGTCAATCCGAGCCGCCGAGCGGCAGCGAGCGCCTGCCGAAACTCGTCGCTCGTGATCGGCCGGTCGATCTCGGGGAATTCGTCCGCCCGGTAGCACGGACGGTACTGGTCCATCAGGTTGACGTAGGTCTGGCGGGAAACCTCGCCGGCGAGGAACGCGAGCACACGATCGGTGCCGGCGATCCCCTCCGGCAGCACGAGATGGCGCACGAGCAGTCCCCGCCGCGCGATGCCGTTCTCATCGAGCACAAGGTCTCCAACCTGGCGGTGCATCTCGCGCACGGCGGCCTGATTCGCGGCCACGTAATCGCGAACCTTGGAGTACCTACGCGCATGTTCGGGGTCGCCGTACTTCATGTCCGGCATGTAGATGTCGACGATGCCATCGAGCAGCGCGAGCGCCTCGAGGCTGTCGTACCCGCCCGTGTTGTAGACGATCGGCAGCCGCAGGCGGCGACCGGCGGCGTCGTGAACCGCGGCGATGATCTGCGCGACGACGTGGCTCGGCGTGACCAGGTTGATGTTGTGGCAGCCCTGCCGCTGCAGTTCGAGCATCATGTCGGCGATCTCGGCCGGCGTCGCCTCCCGCCCGTCGCTTCTCTGCGCGAAGTCCCAGTTCTGGCCGTACACGCAGCGCAGGTTGCAGCGGGAAAAGAAGATGGTTCCCGAGCCTCGCCACCCGCGCAGGCAGTCCTCCTCGCCGTGGTGGGCGCCGTAGCTGGTGACCACCGCGCGCTCGCCGGTCCGGCAGACCGCGCCGGCGATGGTCAGGCGCCGATCGACATGGCAGTAGCGCGCACAGAGATCGCAGTCGTCCAGACGCCGATCGGCCTGCTCGGCGCGCCGCGCAAGCTCGCCGCCGGCCAGCAACTGCACATAGGCAGGCTCGAAATCCGCTGCGTGCGAAACCGGTCGCATGGCAAACAGCCTAGCGGCGCCGGCACCGATGCGGTTCGAGGAGCAATGCGCCGGCAGCGTCGCGTCCGGTACTCGGCACGATGTCCTTGCTCCACCTGGCCCGATGCGGAGGCGCAGCCATCTCCTAACCTGGCGGCATTCCGGGAAACTGGGGCACCGGTCCGGTAACAGTGAACCAGGGCGCCTTGTCGGCGACGAAGATGTGCGCCTGTGCGCGCATGCTGGGATCGGTATCGAGCGAACCTGCCGGCACGGCGACGATGCCGCGTTCCGCCGACGGCCTCGGCACCTTGGCGCCGCAGCGCGAGCAGAAGGCGACGGTGTGGAAACGCGCATCGTGCACCTTGTATTCGGTGACCAGCGGCGCGCCGCGCACCCACCGGAACTGCTCGAACTTGTAGAAGACGTTGGTGGCGTGCGCGGCGGCGCGGCCCAGGCGACAGCGGCTGCAGTGGCAGTTCATCATGCGCAGCGGCGCGCCGGTGATCTCGTAGCCGACCTCGCCGCACAGGCAACTGCCCTCGGTGATCCCCGGTCGCGGCGCCACGATCGGGCGGTCGACGCCTTGGGCGTTGAAACCGGGCGGATAGGCATCGAACTGCGGCAGGCCATCAGTGATCGCATCCCACGGCGCCTTGGAGGCAACGAAGATGTGGCTCTGGGGCTCGATGCCGAGTTCGCCTTCCAGCGCCGCCGCAGGCACCACGGCAATGCCGAATTCAGGCATCGTCGTGGGCCCGGAGGCGCCGCAGACGCGGCAGAAGGTGCGAACGCCCTTCGCTGACGACTGGTAGCGGCCCAGCCGGTCTTCGCCGGAATTCCAGCGCAAACCGGCGACCGGTGCGGCGACGAAGGTGCCGAAGCCGGTGCCGTGGTGCTTGCGGCACATCGAGCAGTGGCAGTGGATCATGGCGGTGAACGGCGCGTCCAGTTCGTAGTTCAGCGCACCACACAAGCATCGACCATTGGCCATGTTCCCTCCTCGCGTGCCGGCAAAGCGCGCCGTCCAAGCGTAATGTCCGGCCGCGCTGGCGTCGACCAGCGTACGCCCGCGAGGCGCTGCCGCCCTCGCCGCGGCTGCGCGCCGATGCGGCGGCAATTTCTTGCGTTTGCTGCGCGGGCGGTCGCGCTCGCACGCGATGGCAACCCGCGTTCCTGGGCCCGGACGTCGACTCGCTTTCGCCGACTCGGATTGCGCCGCGGTGCGCGATTGGGCTTCGGCGCGTCAGCGCGGTCGCATCACCGCCCAAGGCCGCGTCGAGTTCTTCCAGTGCCGGCGCGAAACGTTCAACGGTAAAAGGCCTCGACCTTTCCCTTCAACTTGATCAACAGTGGACGGCCCTTGCGATCGAGCGTCTTGCCTGCGGGGACCTTCACCCACCCCTCGCTGATGCAGTACTCCTCGACATCCGAACGCTCCCTGTCATTGAAACGAATGCCGATGTCGTGTTCGAGCACGGCGGCGACGTGATAAGGGCTGTGCGGGTCGGTCGAAAGATGGTCGGGCAGTGGCGGCAAGCCGGAGGATGAGTCGTTCTTTTCGTCTTCCATTTGTTTTTGCCGGTCCGGGAGGCCCAGCCATTAAGCAGTTGGGAGGGCTACAGCCTACCGGCAACCGGCCTCGCCCGGCTTT
>JBFGOX010000339.1:0-3987 GCA_041565015.1 Burkholderiaceae bacterium | reverse complement strand
CGGCGCGTGGGCACTGCTCGCCGACCTGCGGCTTCTGCCGGCGCGCGATGACCTGCCCGCCGGCGCCGCCTTCGAGCGTTTCACCCGTGAAGGGCCGCTGGCGCTGCTACCAACGCCGAGAACGCCGGGCGGCGGCGGCGGACGAAGTCTCGCCCTTGTCTGGTGCATGGACGAGGCCGCCGCACGTCGACGGGCGCAGCTCGCCGACGCGGACCTGATCGCCGATCTGCAGCTGCAGATCGGCTCGCGCATCGGGCGGGTGGCGGCGATTGGCCCGCGCCGCGCTGCGCCGCTGCCGCAGCGGCTGCGCGAACAGGTCCATTCGCATCGTGTCGTGGCGCTAGGCAACGCCGCGCAGACGCTGCATCCGGTCGCCGGGCAGGGTTTCAATCTCGGCGTGCGCGATTGCGCGACGCTGGCCGATGAACTTGCGCAGGACGTCGATGCGCCGGAGGCGCTTGCTCGCTACGGTGCGCGCCGCCGCTTCGACCGCACGGCGATTACGACCTTGACGGGCAGCCTGCCGGCGATCTTCGCCAGTCGTTTCGCTCCGCTCGCCTTGGCGCGCGGCCTCGGGCTGGCGATGCTCGACGCTGCGCCCGCGTTGCGGCGCGAATTCGCACAGTTGCTTATGTTTGGTGTTCGCGTGTAAGCGAAGTGACAGCAACGAAGCGTCACGCGCGCGCAACGCGCGATCACGGCGCTGACTATCCGCCGTGCTTGGCTACAATGTAATTTCTCCTGTCAAACTCGCCCCCCGCCTGAGGCCATGCGCATCGGCTCACACGAGCTGAAATCCCGTGTTTTCGCTGCGCCGATGGCGGGTGTCACCGATCGCCCGTTCCGCCGCCTGTGCCGGCAACTCGGCGCCGGTTATGCGGTTGCCGAAATGGCGGCATCGAACCCGCGCCTGTGGGCAAGCGAGAAGACGATGCGCCGGCTCAACCACGACGGCGAGCGCGCACCGGTGGCGGTGCAGCTGGCGGGTGCCGACCCGCAGATGCTTGCCGAGGCGGCCCGATACAACGTCGACCGCGGCGCGCAGATCATCGACATCAACATGGGCTGTCCCGCGCGCAAGGTGTGCAGCGTGGCTGCCGGGTCGGCGCTGCTGAAGGACGAGTCACTGGTGGCGCGCATCCTGGCGGCGGTCGTTTCGGCCGTGGACGTGCCGGTGACGCTGAAGTTTCGCACCGGCTGGTCACCCGAGAACCGCAATGCGATCGCCGTCGCGCGTCTGGCGCAGGATGTGGGCATCCGCATGTTGACGCTGCACGGCCGCACGCGCGCCTGCGGCTTTGGCGGCACGGCGGAGTACGAAACGATTGCAGCGGTCAAGCGCGCGGTGTCGATTCCGGTCATTGCCAATGGCGACATCGACACGCCGCAAAAGGCACGCGACGTGCTGACCGCGACGGGAGCCGATGCGGTGATGATCGGCCGCGCGGCGCAGGGCCGGCCCTGGATCTTCCGCGAGATCGAGCACTTCCTGCGCACCGGCGAGGACCTGCCGCCGCCCACGGTGGCTGAGGTACGGCCGCTGCTGCGCGAACACCTCGATGAACACGATCGTTTCTACGGTGTGGCGCTTGGCGTGCGCACGGCGCGCAAGCACATCATCTGGTACACGCGGCGCCTCGTCGGCGGCGAGGCATTCTGCGAGCGCATGAACCAGCTCGACGAACCGGCAGCGCAAGCCGCCGCGGTCGATGCGTTTCTGCTCGAGCACGGTAGCCGTTTCGAGCGGCTGCGCGATCGGGGCGTCGCGCTGCACTGAACGCATGGTCAGCCATCACACCGGGCGATCCGAAGCGCTGACGGCCGCAGTCGCAGACGCGGCCGCGCTTGAACGGCTCGGCACAGCGCGAATCATTCAGAACCGGCGATCTGGCGACGACGGTTCGGAACCAATCACGCCAATAAGAAGGAGAGACGACATGGGGCCACAGAGTCCGCTTCGAAGCAGTCGGCGCGCCGGCAATGGCGCCGAGGGGCCGGCCATTGCGCCGATGACCACGGTGACAGCAAACGGAACCACGCGCGGGGAAACGATCGAGCAGTGCGTGCTGCGCAGCCTCGACGAGTACTTCGCCGATCTCGGAGGTGCGAAACCACACGCGTTGCACGAGTTGGTGCTGCAGGCAGTCGAACGGCCGCTGCTGAAGTTCGCGATGCAAAGGACCAGCGGCAACCAGTCGGCAGCGGCGGAACTGCTCGGCATCAACCGCAACACTTTGCGCAAGAAACTGAACGACTACCGACTCTGAACACGATGCCGCTGCAGGTCAACCGTCCGCTCGCCGCGCGCCTGGCCATCATCTCGGCGGAGCCGGCGCGATGAAGCAGGCCCTGATCAGTGTCTCCGACAAGACGGGAATCGTCGAACTCGCGCAGGGTCTCGTCGAGTTCGGCTTTCGCATCCTGTCGACCGGCGGCACCGCCAAGCTGCTGGCCGACAGCGGCGTGGCAGTGGTCGAGGTCGCCGATTACACCGGTTTTCCGGAGATTCTCGATGGTCGCGTCAAGACGCTGAACCCTCGCGTGCACGCGGGCCTGCTAGCCCGCCGCGACGTGCCCGAACACATGGCGGCGCTGGTACAGCACGCGATCGAACCGATCGATATCCTGTGCGTGAATCTCTATCCGTTCGAGCAGACGGTAGCGCGACCCGACTGCACATTCGACGACGCAATCGAGAACATCGACATCGGCGGCCCGGCGATGCTGCGGGCGGCAGCGAAGAATCACGGCTCGGTGACAGTGGTCGTTGATCCGGCCGACTATGCCGCGCTGCTGCAGGAACTGCGCGCGCATGGCCGCGTCGGCTCCGTGCTGCGTTTCGAACTGGCGAAGAAGGTGTTCGCGCACACCGCGCGCTACGACGGCGCGATCAGCAATTACCTGTCATCGCTCGACGACCGGCAGCGCCCCACCGCTTTCCCGCAGACCTTGAGCCGGCAGTGGATCAAGGTGCAGGACATGCGTTATGGCGAAAACCCGCACCAGGGCGCGGCGTTCTATCGCGAGCGAACGATCGGCGGCGGACTGCTGGCTGCCTACGCTCAGTTGCAGGGCAAGGCGTTGTCGTACAACAACATCGCCGACGCCGACGCTGCCCTGGAATGCGTTCGCACCTTCGAGCAGCCGGCCTGCGTGATCGTCAAGCACGCCAATCCGTGCGGCGTGGCGATCGCCGCCGATGCGGCCGGCGCCTACGCCAAGGCGTTCAAGACCGATCCGACCTCGGCTTTCGGCGGCATCATCGCCTTCAACCGCAGCGTCGATGCAGCCTGTGCGCAGGCAGTGGCCGGCCAGTTCGTTGAGGTCGTGCTGGCGCCGGCGTTCGATGCCGCCGCCCGCGAGGTGTTCGCCGGCAAGCCCAACGTGCGGCTGCTGACAGTCGCACCGGGCGCGGCGTACAACGACTTCGACTTCAAGCGCGTCGGCGGCGGCCTGCTGGTGCAGACAGCGGATACAGCGATGCTTCGGCCCGCCGACCTGAAAGTGGTCACCCGCCGCAGCCCGACGCCCGAGCAGATCGACGACCTGCTGTTCGCGTGGCGCGTGGCCAAGTTCGTCAAGTCCAACACGATCGTGTTCGCCGCCGCCGGCATGACCCTCGGCGTGGGTGCCGGGCAGATGAGTCGCATCGATTCGGCGCGCATCGCCTCAGTCAAGGCCAAGGAGGCCGGTCTGTCGCTGGCGGGGTCGGCCGCGGCGTCTGACGCGTTCTTTCCGTTTCGCGACGGGCTGGACGTCGTCGTCGACGCCGGCGCGACCTGCGTGATCCAGCCGGGCGGCAGCATGCGCGACGAGGAAGTGATCGCGGCGGCCGACGAGCGCGACGTTGCGATGGTGTTCACCGGCGTGCGCCATTTTCGCCACTGAATCGGCATCGTCAGCGGGATCGCGCGTGGCAGAATCCGCGCGTGGTCCCAACCCCGCGCATCCTCGGCATCGATCCCGGCCTGAACCGAACCGGCTGGG
>JBFGOX010000338.1:0-3991 GCA_041565015.1 Burkholderiaceae bacterium | reverse complement strand
TTTGTAAAGGATGCCGACGCCGTTTCCGGCCGAATACCGGGTGCGACCGATTCGCGGGCGCGCAAGCCAACGATGCTTGCCCGCGTGACCGCAAGATTGCACGGCCGCTGACAGCGCCACTGAGGGTGTCGCCGCTGCGATCCGCCGGCTCGATCGGATCGATGACGGCGCACCTTCCTTGCTTCGAACGCGCGAACTGCTGGCGGCAGTCGCCACGGATGCAACCTGCAGCGGCGCCCGGAGTTCCGCCTTCTTGCGCGACGGCGATGAGCGGTGCGACGGTGAATTGCGATGACATGAAATGCTTCACCGTTGCGCCGAGCCTACCGAAGGCTACGGCGGCGGTCGGTACGGTGGCGCACGTAACGGCCAGCAACGACCCGCGTCCCTGCCCCAGGGGTATGGGCTTCCGAGCGGACGCTGTGTGCGCCACCGTACAGAAAACATCCTGGATCTGCGGGACCATGGCCGTATTGACCGATTGCGTTCAGAAAATCCCCGCTAACGGTCAGTCGAACTGAAGCGCACCTCCGAACAACCGCTTATTGCGCGCTCCAGGGCTGGCGACCGGTTCAGATCGCATCGCAGTGACTGCCAGGATCCCGCCGCTCTTGCAGGCAGTCGCGACAATGAACGCAGCACAGCGCGCAGAGCGACGTAATTTTTGAATCGAGAAAATGATGACTTATGCAATGAGCAAGACGCCGTTAAGCCTCGCGGCATCGTGTGCAGTGGCCCTGGGTGTCGTATCGGCGTCGGCTACAGCGCAGATCAACCCGGCGGAAACCGCATACCTGGTTGATCAGCGCGCCACGGTCGTGAAGAGCGACTTCGGGCTGTGCTGGCATACTGGTACGGGTCCCGCTCCCTTGTCCACCAAAGAGTGCGACCCGAACTTCGTTCCGCCGCCGATCGTTCAACTGGTCGAGCCTCCGAAGGTCGTTGAACCGACCCCGCAGCCGGCTGCAGTCGCTGCAGTGACGCCGCAACCCGCTCCAAAGCCGGTCGTCGAGCGCGTGACGCTGGATGCCGATGCACTGTTCGATTTCGACAAGAATGTGCTGCGTCCGGCCGGACGTGTGGCGCTCGATGAGTTCGTCGGCAAGATCAAGGGCATCGACCCGGAGATGATCACCGCTGTCGGACACACTGACCGCTTCGGTTCCGAGCCCTACAACCAGCGTCTTTCCGAGCAACGCGTGGCCGCCGTCAAGGCCTATCTGGTCAGCCAGGGCATAGAACCAAGTCGCATGCACACCGAAGGCAAGGGCGAGACGCAGCCGGTCACGAAGGCCGGCGAATGCGATGGCCCGAGAAGCGCCAAAATCATCGCCTGCCTGCAGCCGGACCGCCGCGTCGAAGTCGAAGTGATGGGTAACCGGATCACCCGGTAATCGTGCCGCTCGCAGTTCCGCTGCGAAAAATGCCCTGCTTGTGCAGGGCATTTTCTTTTCGTGCTGAGGCGCACTCGCAAACGGAGTGGCAGGGCGCAACCCAGGGGAAGAATCGAGCGCCGGCTGTGTGCGTTAGCGGACAGACGGCAAAGCCCGCTCACCATAACCTAGGCCAATCGGAGCCAGCAGGCGCGCAACGTCTGCACCGTGACGATGCGCAGCGTTTGAAAATCGCATGGACCTGGCGAAGAGAAGTGTGTATCTGGCATGGCTTGCCGATGCATCACTCCTGAACCCGCCAGATAAAGGAACGACACCGAACAAGCTCGACATCAGTGCGCTCGTGCTCGAAGTCAGGTCCTGAGTCGGACTCGGCCAGGCAAGACGCACCTGATAACCCGATCCGTCTTGACAAAGGTATTCAAATGAAAACGATGCAGAAATTTGCACTCAGCGCAGTCGCTATGGCAGCGCTGCTCGGCCTCGGTGCTTGCGCCGGCATGTCGACACAGGACAAGAACACCGCCATCGGCGCCGGTGTCGGTGCCGTCGGTGGCGCCATTCTTACAGGCGGCAGCGCGGTCGGAACCGTTGGCGGTGCAGCCGTCGGCGGCGTCATCGGCCACGAAGTCGGCAAAGACAAGAAATGATCGGCGTGCGATGTGCCCTTTCAAACCGGTACGTCGCGCCCGCTCATTGCCCTGGTCCCGCAGCCCCAGCGACTTGCAAAGGAAATGGCCCTTCGGGCGCGCGCGAGCCACCAGGAGTGATGAATGTTGACGCTCGGCGAGGGCCGCGCGCGCAGCGTTGATCATGGCTGCGTTCGTTGCGGCGCTACTCGCCTGCCAGCCGTAAGAGTTGGCGCGTGTAACGCTGGGGCGAACCAAGACCGTTTTTCTTGAGTCACCGCCTGGCGCACTGTCCAGGCTGGTGATCGAAAAGTTGCTTTACGAGGAGCAGACGAAATGAACGCAGTCAAAGTGGCGGCAATCGCGCTGATCGTAGCCGGCATCCTGGGGTTGGTGTATGGCAGCTTCAGCTACACCAAGGAAACCCATGAGATGAAGGTCGGACCGCTTGAGTTGTCGATAAAGGACAAGCAGACGGTCAACGTTCCGGTCTGGGCTGGCGTGGCGGCGATCGTCATCGGCGGCGGGCTTTTGCTTTTTGGAAGTAAGAAGAGCTAGCCCCCAGCGGACGTGAGCAAAGGCGCCGCGGCTGCTCGGGGATATGACAATTGGCGGTAGCGGTCCAGTGCGGCGGCTGGCCGTTACGGTTGTGCGAGACGACGAAGTGATCGTCGCTTGCCGAAAAAGATGACCTGCTAGTCGGGCTTCTCGCCCGCGGCAACGCAGTCAACGAGTTGGCGGATCCGCGCCCGAACCATGGCGGGGCGAGGCGCACTCGGCAGTGCGTCGAACCAACGCGTCACCTCTATCGACCAAAGCTGCGCAATGCGATTGACGTTGTTCTCGTCTGGCGCGCAGTTGCTTGCGCCCGCCGTCTCAAGTTAACGTTCCCAAGCCGGTCCAGACGCCTCGTCGTCGCGAGGCGATCGATTTGCAGGCGACCAGGAGCATGTACTACGGCGAGAAATTCAATGCTGTAACTCACCTTGTCGGGGCGGTTCTGGCGCTCGCGGGCGCGATCGTGCTCGTGGTGCTGGCAGCAGCGGGTGGCGATGCGTGGAAGGTGGTCGGCGTCGCAATCTACGGCGTGACACTCGTTCTGCTCTTCAGCGTCTCCGCGACCTACCACAGCCTGCGCGGGCGCGCCAAGAACATCCTGCGCGAACTGGACCACCAGAGCATCTATCTGCTCATCGCCGGCAGTTACACGCCGTTCTGCCTGGTGACGCTGCGCGGACCGTGGGGTTGGTCCCTGCTCGGAACCGTGTGGGGGCTCGCTGTACTTGGCAGTCTGCAGGAACTGCGGCCGCGCAACGACGCGCGAGTCCTGTCGGTGGTGATTTACCTGCTGATGGGCTGGGTGGTTCTGGTGGCCTTGATCCCCCTGCTGCAGGCGCTGGGTCCGGCCGGTTTCGCCTGGGTCGCGGCGGGCGGACTGTTCTACACCGGCGGAATCGTTTTCTATGCGCTTGATAGCCGGCTCAGTTATGCGCACGGTGTCTGGCACCTGTTCGTGCTCGCCGGAGCCGCCTGCCATTACGTCGCGATCCTGCATTACGTGCTGTGATTGGACGCGGCGGCGGTCGCCTCGCGAAAGGGGCTCATTACTGAGCGAAGAAAGGCGACCTGCGCGTGATTCACGCCTGCGGACAAGAGGGCACTTCAAAAGACAAAGGGCCGATGCGCGTGCAACGGCCCTTTGCTTGTTGCCCGCCCCGCGACGCGGGAGCGGCCTAGCCTTCTTGCGTGCGCACTTTTCCTTCGCGCTTCTGCTCGCCGCTGTCTTTCTTCTTGTCACTCGCCTTGCCCGCGGCAGGTTTGCGCTCTTGGCCACGCGCCTGCGCTTTTTCCGCCGACTCTGACTGCGGTTGAGATGACCCGGGCGCAGCGACAGGCGGGCGTCGTTCGACCTGCTTTGCGGCAGGGGCGGGCTCTGGTTTTGCCCGTTGCTGTTCGGCCGATGCGGGC
>JBFGOX010000337.1:0-4003 GCA_041565015.1 Burkholderiaceae bacterium | reverse complement strand
GCTCGACGCCTGCGGCGCTTTTGGCTACGGTAAGCGCCGTGCCTGCCAATCTTTCGCCCGAGTACAATGCCGCCGAGGCCAGTTTCCGCAAGACGCGCGATCCGCGCGAGCGGCTCGAATGCCTGCGCGAGATGCTGCGCACGATTCCCAAGCACAAGGGCACCGAGCACCTGCAGGCTGACATCAAGGCGCGCATCAAGGACCTGTCCGAACAGCTCGAGGGCGCGAAGAAAGGCGGCGGGCACGGCGGGCCGGCGCTGGTCATCCGGCCCGAAGGGGCGGCGCAAATCGCGCTGATCGGGCCGCCGAACGCCGGCAAGTCGGCGCTGCACGCGCGGCTGACCGGCGCCAGTGCGCATGTCGCGCCGTATCCGTTCACGACGCAGGTCCCGGCGCCGGGCATGATGCCGTACGAGGACGTGAACTTTCAGCTGATCGACCTGCCGCCCATCGCTGCCGAGCACCCCGTGAACTGGATCGGCAGCACGCTGCAGACGGCCGACGCGGCGATGCTCGTCGTCGATCTCGGCGAACCGTCCTGCGTCGAACAGTTGCAGGCGGTGCGATCGATCCTCGCCCAGATGCGGGTGACGTTGACCGAGCGCTGGGAGGCGGTCGAATCGCGCGACGGCCCCGGCAGCGGCGGCGAAACGCCCGGCGAGGATCCGTTCCTGGTGCGGCTGCCGACGTTGATGCTGGCCAACAAGGCCGACGACAGCGCCGATATCGAGGCGGAACTGCAGGCGTTTCGCGACCTGACGCAGGTGACGTTTCCGGTGTTTGCCGTCTCAGCCCTCACCGGCCGCGGACTGGGAGAAATCGGGCCGTGGCTTTTCCGCAGCCTCGGCATCGTCCGCGTGTACACGAAAGTGCCGGGGCACGCCGCCGACCGGCAGCGGCCGTTTACGCTACGCCGAGGCCAGACGGTCGGCGACGTCGCGCGGCTGGTTCACCGCGACCTGGAACGCACGTTTCGTTACGCGCGCATCTGGGGCGAGTCCGGATTCGACGGACAACAGGTGGGACACGAACATCACGTCGCCGACGGCGACATCGTCGAACTGCACGCCTGAGCCGCGGCACCGCGGCCCGCCGCTCAGTAGCCGACGGTGTATGCGGGCAGATCGACCCGGATCAGATCGCGCCCCAGCAAGATGGCGGCGTTCCTCGCATACTGCTCGGCCCAGCCGCGATCTTCCCGAAAGCGGCGTTCGCCCGAGTACTTGGCGACACTGAGGACGAGGTCGACGCGCAGAACCTTGCCGATCGGCGTTGCCACGTCGCACTCGAGATCCTCGAATTCCTGCGCAAACCAGCGTTGCGCCTCCTCGACGGTCAGCCCGGCCACGTCGGCATCGGAGACCTTGAACTCAAGATCGTTGTCCTTGCCGAACGACACGATCACATGATGGCGCATGCAACTCTCCCAGGATCGACGGCCAGCCGTCGTACGCGCCGGCGGCGGCGGCGAACGGATCGGACGCCTAACCCGCTGCAGGACCTCGAAAAACCCCGGTAATTATCGTTGAAACGGGCGCCACAGCGCGGGCGGACGACCCGCTGCGGCGAACGCGCCTCAGCTCGCGCGGCCGAGAACGGACGCGGTGGCCATCAGGTCCTCGAGCAGCGCCATCGAAGCGGCGGCCGGCACCGAGAACGGGTCGAGCTCCGGCAGCTCCGAATGCTTCAGCAGCAGCGACGGGTTGAGCTTCTTCAGGTTCACGTGCCCCATCGTCCAGCCGGCGAAGCGCCGCTCGGCCACCTCGCGATACTGCAGCAGCATCACGTCGCGGTGGCGTGCATCGCGCACGATCGTGTTGTACAGGTTGTTGACGGCGCCGCGGCCGCCTTCGAGCACCTGCATGAAGACGTCGCTGCCGTAGCACAACACGCCGGTGACGCCGAGCGCCGGGTTGTGTTCGTGCGACTGGTGCAGGATCGACTCGATCATTTCGGCAGTCACCGGCTCGGCGGCGCGGCTCGCGTAAAGCAGACGGACCAGCATCTCGGCTCCCCCGGGCCTCAGCCCTTGTTGATCAGCGACAGAAACTCGCGGCGCAGGTTGACGTCTTTGAGGAACACGCCGCGCATCACGCTGTTGATCATCTTGGAATCGGTGTCCTTGACGCCGCGCCACTGCATGCAGAAGTGATCGGCCTCCATCACCACGGCCAGGCCGTCGGGCTGCATCCGCTCGGTCAGCAGGTCGGCCAGGCGCGTGACCGCCTCTTCCTGGATCTGCGGCCGACTCATCACCCAGTCGGTCAGCCGCACGAATTTCGACAGTCCGATCAGGTTCGAGTGCTCGTTCGGCATCACGCCGATCCACACGCGGCCGATGATCGGGCACAGATGGTGCGAGCAGGCGCTGCGCACGGTGATCGGGCCGACGATCATCAGCTCGTTCAGCCCCTCGACGTTGGGGAATTCGGTCACCGACGGCGGCGCCATGTAGCGGCCACGGAAGACCTCGGTCAGGTACATCTTCGCCACCCGGCGCGCGGTCTCGCGCGTGTTGTGGTCGTTGTCGGTGTCGATGACCATGCTGTTGAGCACGTCGAGCAGCTTGCCCTCGACCTCGACCTTCAGCTGCTCCATTTCGCCGGCCTCGATGAAGCGGGCGATGTTGTCGTTGGCGTGAAAGCGCGACCGCGCGTTCTTCAGCCGCTCGCGGATCTTCACGGACACCGGCACGCCCCGGTCGGGGTCGAGCGCGCCGGGCATGGGTTCGGGCTTCGGTGTGTTCATCGAAATTCGTCGCGGGTGGAACAACCGATGATGGTAGACGCAAACGCGGCCGACCAGCGGCCGCAGCGCAGGCCGGCGCCACCTGCGCGCGCGAACGCCACCGCGGTTGCACGCGACGCGCCACGCGACGCCGCCGTGGTGCACACTGTCAGCACAAGAAGAAACCGGCGCCTGATCGCGCGGAGGCATCGATGAGCCAGCCCACCTTGCTGCAACTGATCGGCAACACGCCGCTAGTCCGCCTGACGCGGATGGACACCGGCGGCTGCGAACTGTTCGTCAAGCTCGAGAACCAGAACCCGGGCGGCTCGATCAAGGACCGCATCGCGCTTGCGATGATCGACGCCGCCGAGCGCGACGGCACGCTGAAACCGGGCGGCACGATCATCGAGGCCACTGCCGGCAACACCGGGCTGGCGCTGGCGCTGGTCGGCGCCGCCAAAGGCTACCGGGCGCTGCTGGTGATTCCGGACAAGATGAGCCAGGAGAAAATCTTCCACCTGCGCGCGCTCGGCGCCGAGATCGTGATGACGCGCTCGGACGTCGGCAAGGGGCACCCCGAGTACTACCAGGACCTGGCCGAGGCGCTGGCCAAGAAGACGCCGAACTCCGTCTACATCAACCAATTCGGCAACCCGGCCAATCCGCTGGCGCACGAGCAGTCGACCGGCCCCGAGATCCTGCAGCAGATGGGCGGGAAACTGGATGCCGTCGTCTGCGGCGTCGGCAGCGCCGGCACGATGACCGGGCTGACGCGCTTTTTCCGCGCCCAGGCGCCGAACGTGAAGATGGTGCTGGCCGATCCCGAAGGCTCGGTGCTGGCCGACTACGTGAAGACGGGCAAGCTCGGCACCGCGGGCTCGTGGCTGGTCGAGGGCATCGGCGAGGACTTCATCCCGCCGATCGCCGATCTGTCGGGCGTCGCCGAGGCGTATTCGATCTCCGACGCCGAGAGCTTCGCCACCGCGCGCGAACTGCTGCGCGCCGAGGGCATCCTCGCCGGCTCGTCATCGGGCACGCTGCTGGCCGCGGCGCTGCGCTACTGCCGCGAGCGCTCGCGGCCCGAGCGCGTGGTCACCTTCGTCTGCGACACCGGCGCCAAGTACCTGTCGAAGATGTACAACGACTTCTGGATGCGCGACCAGGGCTTCATCGGCGCCGGGCGCACCGGCGATCTCACCGATTTGATGACGCGCCGCTACGCGGAGGGGACGGTCATCACCGTGCGTCCCGACGACACGCTGCTGGCCGCCTT
>JBFGOX010000336.1:0-4003 GCA_041565015.1 Burkholderiaceae bacterium | reverse complement strand
GCGCCCGCCGGCGATGCACAGCATTTGGCGCTTGCCCGGAGCGAATGGGAAGCCGAGCAACAGAAGCTCCTGGCCGAGCGCGATCAGCAATGGCAGGAGCAACTCAATCGTCAACTTGCGGATGCCCGCAAGGAGTGGGAGTACGAGGAAGAGGACCGGCGGAAAGCGGCGCCGAAATCGGAGCAACCGGTGGAACCGCAAATCGCCACCCCCGCCGCCGCTATGGCGGAATCGCTGCTATTGGACGAGCCCAAGGAGCCGACGATTAATCTGTCCGATGTGGCGATGGACGAGCAGGCAGACGCCGCGGCGCCCGAAAAGGAAAAGTCGGGCGTTAAGAACGCTGTTGCCGCGGCAGGCGCCTTCAGCGCCGCAACCGCTTGAGCGATCTGCGAATTGATCGGCTTGATGTCCATGTCCGCCATCCCGTTACGCCATGCGCAGATCACGCGCGTGGCGAATGCATTCGACGGGCAGGCTAGCGGCCGCGACCGGCGTCCGATCGCTGGATAAGCCGGTACGCCCACCGCCAATTCACGCTGCCGCACGCGGGCCGGAAGTCGGGCGGTTTTTGTGGCCCTTATCGACGCTTTCGCGACCTAAAGCCGACCGAATAATCCATTCGACCTCGCGCCGGGATACGGATCGCCGCGCCCTCACCGCGAGCATCGGACAACTCTGAACAAAGCAATGGACAACAACGCCGTCATCGCCGGTTCGGTCGCCCCCGCCGCGCCGCCAGTCAGTGCGTTCGCGCGCATGAGCCCACGGGTGAAGGGCATGCTCGCCGTCGGCGCCGCCGCGCTGGCGGCGGTGGTCAGTGCAGCATGGCTGTGGAGCAGCTCGCCCAACTATCGCGTGCTGTTCACCAATCTCTCCGACCGCGACGGCGGCGCGATCATCGCCAGCCTCTCGCAGATGAACATCCCTTTCAAGAACGGCGACGGCGGCGTGCTGCTGGTGCCGGGCGACAAGGTGCACGAGGCGCGACTGAAGCTTGCCTCGCAGGGGCTGCCAAAGGGCTCGACGGTCGGCTTCGAGATCATGGAGACGCAGAAATTCGGCGTCACCCAGTTCCAGGAACAGGTCAATTACCAGCGCGGCCTCGAAGGCGAACTGGCCCGCTCGATCCAGGCGCTGGCCCCGGTGGCGCAGGCGCGCGTACACCTGGCGCTGCCGAAGCAGTCGGGATTCCTGCGCGAGAAGCAGCCGCCGACCGCTTCGGTGCTGCTGCAGCTGCACCCCGGCCGGGCGCTCGATCGCGCGCAGGTCGCGGGGATCGTGCATCTGGTGTCTTCGAGCGTGCCGGAATTGGCGACCAAGAACGTGTCGGTGGTCGACCAGTCGGGCAACCTGCTCGCCTCCGAGCGCGGCAACTCGGCGGGGCTCGATGCCGTGCAGCTCGACTACGTGGTGCAGATCGAAGCGAACACGATCAAGCGCATCGAGGACATCCTCGAGCCGATCGTCGGCCGCGGCAACGTGCGCGCGCAGGTGACCGCCGACATCGATTTCACGCAGATCGAAGCGACCTCCGAGACCTACACGCCGAACCAGGGCGCCGATGCCAAGGCGGCCGTGCGCTCATCGAGCACCAGCGAAGCGGCGCAGCCGGGCGCGGCGGCACCGCAGGGCGTGCCGGGCGCGCTGTCGAACCAGCCGCCGGTGCCACCGACGGCGCCGATCACTGGCGCAGCGGCGCCATTGAATCCCGCCGTTGCGGCTGCCGCGAACAACGCGTCGACGCGCCGTGAGGCGACGACCAATTTCGAAGTCGACAAGAATATCCGGCACACGCGCCAGGCCAGCGGCCAGATTCGCCGCCTGACCGCCGCGGTCGTCGTCAACAACCGCGCGGCCGCCGCTGGCGGCGGCGCCGCGCAATCGACACCGCTGTCGGAAAAAGAGATCCAGAACATCACCGCGCTGGCGCGTGACGCGATGGGGTTCAACACGCAACGCGGCGATTCCCTGAATGTCGTCAACGCGGCGTTCAGCCAGCCCGAGTTCACGCCCGCCGAAGCAACGCCGATCTGGAAGCAGCCCGACACGGTGGCGCTGGCCAAGGAAGCCGGCAAGGCGGCGCTGTTCGTGATGCTGACGTTGATCGTCGTCTTCGGCGTCGTCCGCCCCGCACTCAAGTCGATCGGCGAGCCGCCGAAGCTGCCGGCGCCGCTGCCGGCCGCGCAGGCTGCCGCCGCACTGCCCGCCGGCCGCACCGAAACCACGCTGTCGCCGGTCGAGCAGGTGCGCCAACTGGCGCGCAACGACCCGGCAAGCGTGGCCAACGTCGTCAAGACCTGGGTCGCCGCCGACGGTGGCAGGACCGCATGACGAAGCGAATCGTGATGTCAGCACTTTTTCGTTTCGGTTGCTTTCGCGCCGGGCGCCGGCCCGTTCCACAGTGCGGCTTGCAGGCTGCGCGGGCGCGCACGTGCGCAGGCACGCGAGATTCGTCCCGCTCCGCCCCGAGCCCGTTGCGCCATTTGCGCGCCAGCGGTGCACGTGCGTCGGCGCAATCGACGCGTACGCCGCGAGCGAGGTAGGTCATGGACGACGCCGGAATCGAACAAGCCGCCATCCTGCTGATGACCGTCGGCGAGGAGCAGGCAGCGGAAGTGCTGAAGTACCTCGGCCCAAAGGAAGTGCAGAAGATCGGCCAGACGATGGCCCAGCTCAGGACGGTGCCACGCGAGAAGATCGACGCGGTGATCGAAAGCTTCAACAAGGTCCGCGACGAGCAGGTTTCACTGGTCGGCGATACCAGCGCCTTCGTCAGCGGCGTGCTGCGGCGCGCGCTCGGTGAAGACAAGGCCGGCATGCTGATCGACCGCATCCTGCAGGGTGCCGATGTTTCCAGCATCGAGAGCCTGAAGTGGATGGACGCCGCCGCGGTGGCTGAACTGCTCGCCAACGAGCATCCGCAGGTGATCGCCTCGATTCTCGTTCACCTGGAACGCGACCAGGCCGGCGACGTGCTGAAGACATTCTCAGAGCGGCTGCGCAATGACGTGCTGCTTCGCGTGGCCACGCTCGACGGGATCCAGCCGCAGGCGTTGCAGGAACTGAATGAAGTGCTGGCGAGGCTGCTGGCCGGCGGCGAGAAGGTCAGGAAGACGTCGCTCGGCGGCACCAAGACCACTGCCGAACTCCTGAACTTCCTCGGCGCTTCGCTCGAGACATCGGCGGTCGACGCCATCCGCGAGTACGACGCCGACCTGGCGCAGAAGATCTCCGACCAGATGTTCACGTTCGACGATCTGCACAACCTCGACGACCGCGCCGTGCAGGCGCTGTTGCGCGAGGTGCAGAGCGAGAGCCTGATCATCGCGCTGAAGGGCGCCGATCCGAGCATGCGCGAGAGGGTGTTCAAGAACATGTCGAGCCGTGCGGCCGAAATGCTGCGCGAGGATCTCGAGTCCAAGGGACCGGTGCGCGTTTCCGAAGTCGAGGCCGAGCAGCGCGAGATCCTGAAGATCGTCCGCCGCCTCGCAGACGAAGGCCAGATCCAGTTGGGCGGCAAAGGTGGCGATGATGCATACGTCTAGCGCCTCGGGTGTACGCGACGCTGCGCGTCGCACGTGCACGCTCGGCGGGGCAGGATTGGCTGCGCAAGGCGCAACCAATCCAGTCCTACGCGCGCCCGCGCGGCCGCCCGGAGGGCGCGCGTCCAACTGCATTGCCGCGACGAGTGCACGTGCGACGCGCAGCGTCGCGTACGCGAGGAGCGACTGAATTGGGCGCCCCAGACAACAGGATCTTCAGTCCGCTGATCCCGAAGGAGCAGCAGGGCGAGGCGGCCTCGTGGGAATTCCAGCCGCTCGACGGTCGGCCTGCCAAAGGCCGCGCACCGCTGACCGCGCACGACCGGCGCGCGTTCGAGCGCGGCGTCGAGCAGGGACGGCGCGAGGCCTTCGCGGCCGCTGCCGCGCAGCGGCAGTCGCAGGCGCAGTCGATCGCCCGCGTGCTGGCCGATCTGCGCATCCGGAATGAAACGGCAGCT
>JBFGOX010000335.1:0-4013 GCA_041565015.1 Burkholderiaceae bacterium | reverse complement strand
GCGCCGATGCCGACGCTGCCGCGCCCTATGCGCGCGAGCGTCGGCCGCCGCGCCGCGAACCCGGCGAAGCAGGCTTCGCTCGGGAACGCGGCCGCGAAGGCGGCTTTACGGTCACGCTCGACCCGGACGTTGCACGCGTTTTCCGCGGCGATGCCTCGGTCAACAAGGCGTTGCGACTGGTGCTGCAGCTGATGCAGGTGGTGCAAGGTCCGCCCCGCTCGTACGGGCCGCGTACTGAGCGGCCAATGGGCGAGCGGCCGCGGCGCGGCTACCAGGGCAGCAGCGAGGCGCGCGGCTTCACGCGCAAGCCACGCTTCGAAGAAGAAGACGAGCAATGAGTTCCGCCGCCGGCGGCGCGCTGGGCCCGATCGGCCAGATTGCGCTGCATGTGTCGGACGTCGATCGCGCCGAGCGGTTCTATCGGGACACGCTCGGCCTGCCGCTGCTGTTTCGCTTCGGCGAGCTGCTGTTCTTCGACTGCGCCGGCGTGCGGCTGATGCTCGAAGGCGGGCGTGAGTCGACCGGCAGGCGCGAACGGTTCTGCGTCTACTTTCGCGTCAGCGGCATCGAGGCGGTCGTGGCGGCATTGCGCTCGCGCCAGGTCTACTTCGAACGCGACGCCCACCTGATCGCGAAGATGCCCGATCACGAACTGTGGGTGGCGTTCATGCACGATCCGGACGGCAACCTGCTGGCGCTGATTGAAGAAAAGCACTGAGCGCGTGGCGTTGACCGTCCGGGGAAGGCGCCGCTATCGTCGCCGCGTTATTCCGGCAGCCATCCGATGAAGCCGCTGCGCATCGCCACGCTGAACTGCCTGAACCTGGCGCTGCCGGGTCGTCGGTTCTACGCCGGCGTCGATCCGTACACGCCCGACGAGTACATCGCCAAGACGCAGTGGCTGGCGCAGATGCTTGATCGCCTGGCCGCCGATTTCGTTCTGGTGCAGGAAATCTTCCACGAGCAGGCATTGTCAGATGTCGTGCACCAGGCGGGCGGTGCGCGCCACTGGTCGCTATCGGTGCCGCTGGCCGCGCAGGACAACGACCGGCCGCGGCTGGGGCTGGTCTGGCGCCAGCCTTGGCAGCCGACGCTGGAGTCGATCAGCAGCTTTCCGGACGGTTGGGCGGTGCCGGTGCCGGAAGCGGCGGCGCACGCAGCTTTCTCGCGTCCATTGCTGCGCGCCGAGGTGACGCTGCCGGAGTTCGGCGGCAGCCGGCTGTCGCTGCTGAACGTGCACCTGAAGTCGCGCCGGCCCGAGTTCGTCGATGGCGAGGACCGCGACGATCCGAACGCCGAGGCGCGTGCGCAACTGCGTTCGCTGATCCGGCGCGGCGCCGAGGCAGCGGCCCTGCGCCAGCTCGTCGTCGAGTCGACCAAGAGGTCGCGCGCGCCGCTGGTCATCGCCGGCGACTTCAATGACGAGGCCGGCGCCGTGACGACGCAGATCGTCGCCGACACCTCCTGGAAGCGCGAAGACCGGCCGCAGCGCGACTTCATGCTGTTCAATGCCCTCGACGTCGAGCAGCGGCTGTCACCCGGCCGTGGCCGCGACGTCGCCTTCACGATCCTGCACGGCGGCGAGCCGGAGCGGATCGACCACGTGCTGGTGTCGGAGGAGTTCGTCCCGCAGAGCAAACATGCGATCGGGCAGGTGACGGCGGTCGAAATCTTCAGCGATCACCTGCTCGAGCGACGCCGTGCCGCGGAATCCGGCGTTCGCCTGGATCGCATTTACGCCGATCACGCCGCGGTGTGCGTGGCGTTGCAGCCTTTGCGTTGACTGCCGGGTTGCCGGGAGGGGTTTTTACCGGCCGTGGCGAGCCTTACGGCTGTTCAAGGCGCAGGGTGGTTGGAGCCGGCGGGCACGCTGGCGTTGAGCAGCGCATCGCGCAGGCACTGGTAGATCGCAGTCGCCTCGAACCGAAGACCCTCGCGGCCGGTCAGGCGGATGCGCATCTTGTCGGCGCCCGCCCGCACGGTGATGCCGGCGAGCACGGTCAGTGCGTCGCCTGCGCCGTAGACGCGGCGCTGGCACTCGGTCAGCGCCTGCAGCACGCGCTGCTGGCGGCCGGCCACGCCATCGAGGTCGATGAAGACCTCATCGCCCTGCTCACGCACCCGCAGCATCATTGCCGCCCCCAATCTGATTCGATCGGCCCGTTGCCGAGATGCGAAGGTATCCGGTCGGCCGGCTGATCGATACGTGAAAAAAGTACGCTGTTCGTGCCATATTCACTAGCGTGATTGCGCGGCATGTGCCAGGAGGCCGTCGGCGTCCGACCGGCGCAGACAAGCAGGCCGCGGATGTTGCGTCCGGCCGATGGCCGGCGGGTCGCCCGGACGCCGCGTCCGGCGAGAAGTCACAAGCTTCGCGGCGCAAGACGGCTGGCAGCGCCGATGTAGCCGGTCACCGCGGCAAACAGCTGCATCGTCAACGCGCGCATCGGTATTCTTCGAGGGCGGGAATCGACAAGGGGGCTTCGTCATGCGCTACATCCTCGCACTTGATCAGGGGACCACCAGTTCGCGCGCGATCGTCTTCGATCGTGGCGGCGCGATTGCCGGTGTCGCGCAGCAGGAATTCACGCAACTCTTCCCGGCGCCGGGCTGGGTCGAGCACGACGCGCTGGAGATCTGGCGCACGCAGCTTCAGTGCGCGCAGCGGGCATTGGCGGATGCCGGCGCCAAGGCATCCGACATCGCGGCGATCGGCATCACCAACCAGCGCGAGACGGTGGTGTTATGGGAGCGGGCGAGCGGGCAGCCGATTGCCAACGCGATCGTCTGGCAGGATCGCCGTACGGCCGATGACTGCGCAAGGCTGCGCGCCGATGGCGTCGAGCCGATGCTCACCGAGCGCACCGGCTTGATCCTCGATCCCTATTTTTCAGCGACCAAGCTCGCCTGGCTGCTCGATAACGTGCCTGGCGCACGTAAGCGGGCCGAACGTGGCGAACTCGCGTTCGGCACCATCGACAGCTGGCTGATCTTCAATCTCACTGCCGGCCGCGAGCATGTCTGCGACGTCAGCAACGCCTCGCGAACGCTGCTCGCCAATCTGCGCACGCTCGACTGGGACGACGAGATGCTCCGCCTGTTCCGCGTGCCGCGCGAGGTGCTGCCGCGGATCGTCGACTCGAGCGCGGTCATCAGCGATTGCGAAAGCGGCCTTCTGGGCGCAGCGCTGCCCATAGCCGGCATCGCCGGCGACCAGCAGGCTGCGACTTTCGGCCAAGCGTGCTTCGCGCCGGGCATGGCGAAGAACACCTACGGCACCGGCTGCTTCATGCTGCTGAACGTCGGCCAGACACCGCAGGCGTCGCGCAACCGGCTGCTGGCGACCGTGGGTTGGCGCAGAAACGGCTCAGCACCGACTTATCTGCTCGAAGGCAGCGTGTTCGTCGCCGGCGCGGCAGTCCAGTGGCTGCGCGACGGGCTCGGCATCATCGAGCGATCTGAGGACGTGGGGACGCTGGCGGCCCAGGTGCCTGACAGCGGTGGCGTCGTTTTCGTGCCGGCGTTCGCCGGACTCGGCACGCCACACTGGGACCCGAAGGCGCGTGGCCTGCTGGTCGGCGTCACCCGTGGCACTACGCGGGCGCATATCGCCCGTGCAACGCTGGAGGCGATCGCACTGCAGTCGGCGGAAGTGCTGCAGGCGATGCAGCGCGACGCCGGCGCGCAGATGACGGAACTGCGCGTCGACGGTGGCGCCGCTCGCAGCGATGTGCTGATGCAGATGCAGGCCGATTTGGTCGGCGTTCCCGTCGTTCGGCCTGCCGTCACCGAAACCACGGCGCTGGGCGCTGCTTACCTGGCCGGCCTGGCGGTCGGATTCTGGCGCGATGAAGCCGAAATCAGCGCGCTGTGGCGGGTCGAGCGGCGATTCGAGCCGCACCTGGCCGCCGACGCGCGCGAAACGATGCTCGAGGCGTGGTCGCGCGCGGTGGCACGGGCGAAGGCCTGGGTCGCGTGAGCGGGCCGGGCGCGCGATCGGATCGCATTCCGGC
>JBFGOX010000334.1:0-4016 GCA_041565015.1 Burkholderiaceae bacterium | reverse complement strand
GCCTGGAACGCTTCGCAGTTCGATACCGACGAGATCTCGCGATAAGTCTCCTGCGCCGGCAGCCACACTTCAAGGTCATAGGTCTTGGCGGCGCCGAAGCCCATGTCGCCGGTACACAGCAGCATGACGCGATAAGGCAGTTCGAGCGCGCGCAGCACGGCCTCGGCGTGGCCGACCATCTCCTCCAGCGCGTCGAATGACTTTTCCGGATGCGCGATCTGCACCATCTCGACCTTGTCGAACTGGTGCTGGCGGATCATGCCGCGCGTGTCCTTGCCGTAGCTGCCCGCCTCCGAGCGAAAACACGGCGTATGCGCGGTGAGTTTCAGCGGCAGGTCGGATTCCTTCAGGATCTCGCCGCGGACGATGTTGGTCAGCGACACCTCCGAGGTCGGGATCAGGTACAGGACCTCGCCTTCGCCTTCCTGCCCGCCCTTCTTCGCGGCGAACAGGTCGGCCTCGAACTTCGGCAACTGGCCGGTGCCGGTCAGCGTCTCGGCGTTGACGATGTACGGCGTGTAGCACTCCGTGTAGCCGTGCTGCCGCGTCTGCATGTCGAGCATGAACTGCGCGAGCGCCCGGTGCAGTCGCGCCGCGGAGCCTCTCATCAGCGCAAAGCGCGATCCGGACAGCTTCGCGGCCGTGTCGAAATCGAGCCCCAGCCGAACACCGACATCGACATGATCGCGCACCGGGAAATCGAACAGGCGCGGCTCGCCCCAGCGGCGCGCTTCGACGTTCATTTCCGGCGAATCGCCCTTCGGGACCGATGAATGCGGCACGTTGGGCACGTTCAGCAGCAGCTGCCGCAGACGCTCCTGGATCTCGGCCAGCCGCGCCTCCTGCGCCTTGACCTGCTCCGGGATCGCCGCCACCTCGGCCAGCACCGCGGAGGCGTCCTCGCCCTTGCTTTTCAGCATGCCGACCTGCTTCGACAGCGCATTGCGCCGCGCCCGCAGTTCCTCGGTGGCTACCTGCACCTGCTTGCGCTCGGCCTCGAGCGCGTTGAAGGCGGGCACGTCCAGTTCGAACGGCCGCGTGCGCAGGCGCGCGGCGATCGCATCGATGTCCTTGCGCAGCTGGTTGATGTCGAGCATCACAATTCCTTGATCGGCCCACGGCAGCCGGGCCACGCATTCGGGTTTTTCGTATCGGGATCCGGCGTCGCGCCGGCACGCAGACCGTCAGCGTCGCGTGCGACTTCGCAAAGCAACGGACAACTGTCGTCGTGAGGACGGATGGTGCATGGCCGCATTGTCGCGCCCGCTACCAGGCTCGGCAAGCGAACCGGCGCAAGGCCGGTCGGCAACTGCCGGGGCCGGCGAATTCACGCCTTGCCGCCTCGGCGCGCTGCCGCGCGCGTTGCCTCATTCAGCCGCCGCAGCTCGTCGAGCCGTTCGCGAATGCGCGATTCCAGCCCGCGCTCGCTCGGCGCGTACCAGCGCTGCGCCGTCACGCCGTCGGGCAGATAGGTCTCGCCGGCGGCGAACCCTCCCGCCTCGTCATGGGCATAGCGATAGCCGTCGCCGTAGCCAAGTTCCTTCATCAACCGAGTCGGCGCGTTGCGCAGATGCAGCGGCACCGGCCGTGAGCCGTCGCTCTGAACGAACGCCTGCACGGCACCGTAGGCGCGATAGGTCGCATTCGACTTCGCGGCCACAGCCAGGTACACGATCGCCTCAGCGAGTGCCAGTTCGCCCTCTGGCGAACCGAGCCGCTCGTAGGCCTCGGCCGCATCGAGCGCGATCCGCAGCGCGCGCGGGTCCGCCAGGCCGACGTCCTCGCTCGCCATGCGGATTGCGCGGCGTGCGATGTAGCGCGGATCGGCGCCGCCGTCGAGCATGCGCACCATCCAGTACAGGGCGGCATCGGGATCGGACCCGCGCACGGACTTGTGCAGCGCCGAGATCTGGTCATAGAAGCTCTCGCCGCCCTTGTCGAAGCGGCGCAGCGTCGCCGGCAGCGTTGCGCGCAGGAAGTCGGCGTCGATCGAAGGGCGCGAGTCCTGCTCGGCAGTGGCCAGCGCGATCTCGAGCGTGTTGAGCAGCCGCCGCGCATCGCCGTCGGCCAGCTCAATCAGCATTTCGCCCGCGGCCGCATCGATGTCGATCGAAGGCGCGGCGAACCGGCGCGCCCGCTCGAGCAACTGCGCCAGTTCATCCGGAGCCAGCGGCTGCAGCACGTACACCGCAGCGCGCGACAGCAGCGCGCCGACCACCTCGAACGACGGGTTTTCGGTCGTCGCGCCTACGAAGACGAACAGCCCCGATTCGACATGCGGCAGGAACGCGTCCTGCTGCGCCTTGTTGAAGCGGTGTACTTCGTCGACGAAGACGACCGTGCCCTTGCCGTTCGCGGCACGGATCGCGGTGGCCCGCTCGACCGCGTCGCGAATGTCCTTCACGCCGCCGAGCACCGCCGAGATGGCGATGAATTCGAGCCCGAATGCGTCGGCCATCAGCCGCGCCAGCGTCGTCTTGCCGGTGCCCGGCGGCCCCCACAGGATCATCGAGTGCGGCCGGCCGGACTCGAAGGCCACCCGCAGCGGCTTGCCCGGACCGAGCAGGTGACTCTGGCCGATCACGTCGCCAAGCTGGCGCGGCCGCAACCGCTCGGCCAGCGGCGCGGCCGGCGCATCGGCGGGAAACAGTTCGCTCGTCATACGGTCGCCACCACGGCGTTCGCGCCACGATGCAGCGCCTCGCAGGCTAGCACCGCAGTTCGCCAGTAACGGCCTGTGCAGGAGCCGACCGCCGGAAGGCGAAACTTGCGTTGCCGGCCTGTCAACGCGGGGCGTCCGGCGCTAGCATGTGTCCAATTCGCAGAAGAACAACAACTGCGCCCGATCCGCCCGAGCCGCGCATGCCGCAGATCCTCTACATCCTGATCGACTACCCGCCGCTGATCCTGTTGCCGATCATCGTGCTCGCCGCGCTGGCGTACTGGAGCGGCTCGCGCACGGCGTGGGTCGTGGCGGTCTTCTGGGTGCTGTACTTCGGCTATGAACTGGGCATCCAGTATCAAATACTGTGCACCGACTGCATCCGCCGTACCGAGATGTACATCGTCTACCCGCTGCTGGCACTGGCCACCGGGGTGGCGGCGGTGCAGATCTACGTCCACCTTCGCCAACGACGCGCCGGCAAGCCGAGCTAGCGTTCTTCGAGCACGTCGACGCCCGGCGGCGGCGCGAAGCGAAACAGCTGCGGATCGACCTTGGCGTTGCGCTCGAAGCGCGCGAAGGTCAGCCGCGACACCTGGCCAAAACTGTCCTTCAGCTGCATCGCGGCCGGCACGCCATCGCGAAAGCCGATATCGATGCGCTCGAACGGCGAGTCCTTGGCGCGCGGCGTGGCGACGAGCCAGGCGACGCCATCGCGCACGCCGTCATCCTTGACGACGAAATCGCGTTCGAAATCGCTGCCGCCGAACAGGATCGACGCCGGCGATGCCGGCAGCGCGGCGGCGATCTTCTTGACGGTGACCTGGTTCAGGTCCTTGTCGTACAGATAAAGCCGCTCGCCGTCGGCGACCAGCACCTGCTCGTACGGCTTCTGGTATGTCCAGCGGAACTTGCCCGGCCGCTCAAAGACAAATGTGCCGCTCGATGGCGGCGCCGCCTGCGCGTTGCCGCGCATGACCTGCTGCGTGAATTCGCCGCGTGCGGTTTTCGTCTGTGCCAGAAACTCGCGCAAGGCTCCGACCGCGCTCGCCTGCGCGGGCAGCGCTGCGGCCAGCGCAACGGTCAGAGCAGCACGCTGCAGCAGCGCCCGCACTCAACCCGCCTCGCGATGCGGCACGAGGATCTCGCGGTTTCCGTTCGATTGCATCGCCGAGACCATGCCGGCCTTCTCCATGTCCTCGAGCAGGCGCGCCGCGCGGTTGTAGCCGATGCGCAGATGACGCTGCACCAGCGAGATCGACGCGCGTCTGTTCTTCAGAACGATCTCGACCGCCTGGTCATATAACGGATCGGCCTCGCCACCCGGTTGACCGTCGCCCTCGGCATTCATTTC
>JBFGOX010000333.1:0-4033 GCA_041565015.1 Burkholderiaceae bacterium | reverse complement strand
GCCCGCTCCGCCCTCGACCCCTACCGCGGCGAGGAGATCGTCCCGGGCCCGGAGTGCGCGAGCCGCGAGGACGTGGAAGCTTTCATCGCCGAGGTGGCGGAGACCATCTACCACCCGGTCGGCACCTGCCGCATGGGCAGCGACACGGAATCGGTCGTCGACCCGCAGCTGCGGGTGCGCGGAGTCGAAGGGCTGCGCGTCGTCGATGCGTCGATCATGCCGACGCTGGTATCGGGCAATACCAATGCGCCGGCCGTGATGATCGCCGAGAAGGCCGCCGACCTGATCCGCGGCCACCGTTCGGTCGAGCCCGCGCAGCAGGCATTCGAAGAAGAAGGTGCGGGCCTGCCGCTATAGCCGCGCGCCTTGGCCGCAGCTAGCGCGCAGGGTCAGACGGTCAGAATGACCGCAGTGCGCACGCACGCCTGACTGCGCGCCAAGTTCGTCGAGCCGTCGATCGGCGCAGCGCGCACGGCTTCTACAATCGTTGCTGGCCCGGAGACATGCGTTGAGTTCCCCCTGCAACATCGGCCTGGCGCTGCGCGCTGCGCGCAGGACGACGGCGACTGCGTCACCGTGAACACGTCGCGCGCCGTGCCGCCTCGCGGCAAGCGCGGTTGAGCCTGCCCCATGTTGCGCGAGATCCTGACCACGGCCCGCCGACAGCGGCTGACCGATCCGCGTGCATGGATGGGTCGGATGGTGATCTGGCTGGCGGCGATCGCCGTCGGGCTCGCGGTCGTTGCCTTCGCCGAACTTTCCGACCGCGCGTTTGCGTTGTTCGATGCGCTGCGCGGACATTGGTACTGGCTGCCGCTGCTGCTGACGCCCAGCGTCGGCGCCGCCTCCCTTTGGCTGACGCGCAAGTTCTTCACCGGCGCCGAGGGCGGGGGCATTCCGCAGGTGATCGCGGCCAGCGCCGATCGAATCGACGAGGCGTCGACCACGCGCTTCGTTTCGCTGCGCATCGCGGCCGGCAAGTTCGGTCTCGTGCTGGCCGCGCTCGCCGGGGGTTTTTCAGTCGGCCGCGAAGGTCCTTCGGTTCAGCTGGGCGCGAGCCTGATGTACGCGGCGCGGGGATGGTTGCCGAAGGGCTTTCCGATGGATCCGCGCCACCTGATCGTCGCCGGCGGCGCCGCTGGCATGGCGGCCGCGTTCAATACGCCGTTGGCCGGCATCGTCTTTGCGATCGAGCAGCTGGCGCGCCGCTTCGAGCAGCGGACCAACGGCGTGCTGATCGCCGCCATCGTCTGGGCTGGCCTGGTGTCGCTCGCCGTGCTGGGCAACTACACCTATTTCGGCCGGCTGGTCGTCGGTGACGTCGGCTTCTCGGTGATTCCGGTGGTTGCCGTGGTCGGCGTGGTGTGCGGACTGTCCGGCGGGCTGTTCGGGCGGTTGCTGCTGGCCGGAACCTCGTATGTCCCGCCGCTCGCACGGCTGCAGGCGCGGCGGCCGTTCCTGTTCGCCGCGCTGTGCGGGCTGGCCGTCGCGCTGATCGGCCTGGCATCGGCAGGCGCGACCTTCGGCGGCGGCTACGAGACCACGCGCAACATGCTCAACGGCACCTTCGACGTGCCTTGGTATTACAGCATCGCGCGCTTCGCGGCGACCGTGCTGTCGGCGATCAGCGGCATTCCCGGCGGCATCTTCGCGCCGTCGCTGGCCGTCGGCGCCGGCATCGGCGCCGATCTCGCGCCGTTCGCGCCTGAAGGCATCAGCGCGGCAGCGGTGGCAGCACTGTGCATGGCGGCATACCTGGCCGCAGTGACGCACGCGCCGCTGACCTCGTTCATCGTCGTCATGGAAATGGTCGACGGCCACGCGATGGTGCTCAGCCTGATGGCCGTGGCGATGATCGCCAGCCTCGTTGCACGGCTGGTGACGCGCCCACTGTACGAAACCGTTGCCGAGCGGATGCTCGTGGGACGGCTGCCGCCACCAGCCGCCGCGGGCAGCTCGCGCGACGACTCATCTGACCCGGCGACCCGGCCGCGCTGACTTCGTCGTCGTTCGATCGCGATCGGGAAACCCGCCGGCGAGGCAGCCGACGATGCGCATCGCCAATGCGCGAACGCCGGTCCGCGCGGGCGGGTTCAGACCTGCCGCCAGGGCAGGCCGGACTTGCGCCAGCCGCCGAGCGTTCCGCGATGATGCTCCTGGTCCAGCTCGCCCTCGAATCCTTCAAGGACGTTGGCCACGTCGGTGAAACCGTGCGCCTCCAGTTCCGCGCCAGCATCGAGCGTTCGCTTGCCGCTCCTGCAGATCAGCACGATCGGCCGGCTCTTGCGGCCGGCCATCCGCAGCACTTCTTCGGCAAAGTGCGGGTTGACTTCGAATTCCGGCGCCGTGTTCCACTCGATGTTGATCGCGCCGATCGGATGGCCGACGTAGAAATGCTCGATCTCGGTGCGGCAGTCGATCAGCAGCGCGTTGGGATTGGCCTGCAGCGCCTCGTACGCTTCCTGCGGTGTCAAATGCTTCATTGGTTTCTCCCTCGTGAATTATTAGGCAAGGCGAGGACGGCCAAATAACAGTTGCACATAGCCTCATGAGCGGCAGCGATTGACCGGCAATCCCCGCAGTCGCCGCGGCTATTGCCCGTCATCGGCCCCTACAATCGCTTCTTGCCTTGCCGTGACGTGCTCTGATGCCTGAATCGTCCGTCGAAGATCGCCTGCGCCAACTGCTCGCGCGCCGCATCCTGCTGCTCGACGGCGCGATGGGCACGATGATTCAGCGCTACAAGCTCACCGAGGCGGATTTTCGCGGCACCCGGTTGGCGGGGCATCCGCGCGACCTGCGCGGCAACAATGATCTGCTGGTGCTGACGGCGCCGCACGTGGTCAGCGAGATCCATGCGAAGTACCTTGCTGCCGGCGCCGACATCGTTTCGACCAACACGTTCGGCGCCACGCGCACTGCGCAGGAGGATTACGCGCTGGCCGATCTCGCCGGCGAGATGAACCTCGAAGCGGCGAGGCTCGCCCGCGCCGCTGCCGATCGCTTCAGCACCGCCGAGAAGCCGCGCTTCGTCGCCGGCGCGATGGGGCCGACCCCGAAGACCGCGTCGATTTCGCCCGATGTCAACGATCCCGGCGCGCGCAACATCAGCTTCGACGACCTGGTCCTGGCCTACGGCGAGCAGGCGCGGGGCTTGCTGGACGGCGGCGCCGATTTCCTGCTGATCGAGACGATCTTCGACACGCTGAACGCCAAGGCCGCCATCTTCGCCGTCGAGCAGGAGTTCGAGCGGCGCGGCAGCCGTGCACCGGTCGTGATTTCCGGCACCGTGACCGATGCCTCCGGCCGCATCCTGTCCGGCCAAACGGTCGAGGCGTTCTGGCATTCGGTGCGTCACGCGCGGCCGCTGGCGGTCGGGTTGAACTGCGCGCTCGGCGCGGCGCTGATGCGGCCCTACATCGAGGAACTGGCCTCGATCGCCGACACCTTTGTCAGCGTCTATCCGAACGCCGGCCTGCCCAACCCGATGTCGGAGACCGGCTTCGACGAAACGCCGGAGACGACCTCGCGGTTGCTCGGCGAATTCGCGCAGGCGGGATTCGTCAACGTCGCCGGCGGTTGCTGCGGCACCACGCCGGAGCACATCGCTGCCATTGCGGCGGCGATTGACGGCGTCGCGCCGCGGCGGGTGCCGACGGCAAGGACGGCGATGCGCCTGTCTGGACTGGAGGCGGTGACCCTCGACGATGAGGCGCTGTTCGTCAACGTCGGCGAACGCACCAATGTGACCGGCTCGAAGGCCTTTGCGCGGCTGGTCCTGAACGGCCAGTTCGAGGACGCGGCGTTTCGCAGCCTGACCTTCGACGCTCTCAGGGACGCCTACGCCGAGCAGACCCGCGGGCTCGTCGACGGCGGCGTCGACATCCTGCTGATCGAGACGATCTTCGACACGCTGAACGCCAAGGCGGCGATCTTCGCGCTCGACGACCTGATGGCCGACTCCGGTGAACGCCTGCCGGTGATCATCTCCGGCACCGTGACCGACGCCTCGGGCCGCATCCTGTCGGGCCAG
>JBFGOX010000332.1:0-4034 GCA_041565015.1 Burkholderiaceae bacterium | reverse complement strand
GATGTCGTTGATGATCGTCAGCAGCGCGTCGCCGGAGTCGCGGATCGTCGTGGCAAAGTCGCGCTGCTCGTCGTTCAACGGCGTGTCGAGCAGCAGCCCGCTCATGCCGATCACCGCATTCATCGGCGTGCGAATCTCGTGGCTCATGGTCGCAAGAAAGGCGCTCTTGGCCTCGTTCGAAGCCACGGCGGCGGCGCGCGCCTCCTGCGTTTCCTTGAACAAGCGCGCATTCTGGATCGCGATCACCGCCTGGTCGGCGAAGGTCTGCAGCATCACCAGTTCCTTCGACGTGAACGGGCCCTTCGAGCGCGCCACGCCGATGGCGCCGATGCCGCGCCCCTCCCACAGCATCGGTGCGAAGGCCATCGAACGGTAGCCGGCAAGTTTCGCCATCTTGCGCAGCACGCCGGGCACATCGTCGCCGCCGGCAAGATCCGGCCAGTGCACGGCACGCCGCGCGGCGATCGCGCGGCCGGCCGGCGTGCGCTCCACCGGCGCCGGGAAAGTGGCGGCGACGACGTCGTGCACGTGGCCCACATAGGCGGCGATCTGCAGCTGCCCCTGTTCGTCGACCAGCAGCACGTCCATTTCGTCGCTACGGAACAGCCGATGGCCGCTGTCGAGAATCTTGTCGAACACCGGTTGCGTGTCGGCGACCGAACTGCTGATCACGCTGAGGATCTCCGCGGCGGCTTGCTGCTGTTCGAGCGCTTCCTTCGTTTCGTTGAACAGCCGCACGTTCTCGATGGCGATGACCGCCTGGCCGGCGAAAGTCTGCAGCAGCCTGACCTGCTTGTCGGGGAAGGGCCCGAACTCGGCCCGGCACACCGCGATCGAGCCGATGACCTGGCCTTCGTGCAGCATCGGCACGGCGAGGTTGCTGCGGTAACCGGCCAGTCGCGCCGCCTCCTTCGCGCCGTAGTCCGGATCGGCCAGCACGTCGGCGATCTGCACCGGTACGCGCTCGCGGATCGCGCGCGCAGTAAGCGTATTGCCGCTGGCCCGCACCGGAAAGACGTTGCGCATGGCGTCGTCCGCGTCGCGCGTAACGCCACGGTAGGCAACGAGGTGCACCCATTCGCCATCGAAGCGCGTCACGCCGCTGACAACGGCATTGCACAGCACTCGTGCACGCTCGGCGATGGCGTCGAACACCGGTTGCACATCGGTCGGCGACTCGCTGATCACCTGCAGGACCTCGGAGGTGGCGCGCTGCTGCTGCAGTGCCTCCTTGGTTTCGTTGAACAGCCGCGCGTTCTCGAGAGCGATCACGGCCTGGTCGGCAAAGGTCTGCAGCAGCTCGATCTCCACCGGTGCGAACGAGCGCACTTCGTTGCGCAGCAGGGCAATGACGCCGATCGCTGCGCCGGCGCGCAGCAATGGCACCGCCAGCACCGTGCGGAACCCGTAGCGGGCCTGCAGTTCGCGCCCGTCTGGATACTCGGTGTCGAGCAGCGGCACGACATCCTCGACGTGCACGCAGCGCCGCTCCAGCACCGCCCGTCCGGCCACCGACGTGCGGCGCTGCGGCAGCACTTCGGATTGGGCATCGGCAAGATAGGCGGGCCCATAGCTCGTCATCGCGCGCAGTTGCCCACCGTCCATCAGCCAGATGCGGCTGCCGTCGGCCTTGCAGATCTGCCCCGCGCGTTCGGCCACTGCATCGAGCACTGGCCCCACGTCGGTGGGCGACTCGCTGATGACCTTCAGGACCTCGGCAGTCGCGGTCTGCCGCTCCAGCGCCGCCTTGGTTTCGCTGAACAGCCGCGCGTTCTGGATCGCGATGACCGCCTGGTCGGCGAAGGTGCGCAGCAGCGCGATCTCCTTGTCGCTGAAAGACCCGGTCGCCTCGCGCCCGACGAAGATCGCGCCGATGCCCTTACCTTCCCAAAGCAACGGACAGAAGACGATCGCGCGCAGTCCGATGATGCGGCAGCCCTCGCGGGTGGCGGCGGGGACGTCGTCGCCCTCGGTGACGTCGGCGAAGCTCAGCACCCGCCGCTCGACAATCGCACGACCGGAGCCCGAACTGCCATCGAGGCGTAGCGGGAAGATGCGCTCAAACGCTTCGCGCTGCGGGCCGTGGTAGGCGCCGATGTGCACCAACCCGTCGTCGCCGACCAGGTTCAGGCCGACCTGCTTGCCCTCGAAAAGATGCTGGCAGCAATCGATGATCTTGGCGAACACCGGCGTCGTGTCGGCAACCGAGTTGCTGATGACTTCGAGCACCTCGGCGGCGGCGGTCTGATGGGCGAGCGCCTCGCGGGTCTCGTTGAAAAGGCGCACGTTCTCGATGGCGATGGCGGCCTGGTCGGCGAAAGTGGTCACCAGTTCGATCTGCTTGTCGGTGAAGGCGCGCACTTCCTGGCGCCAGACCACGATCACGCCGACCACCGCGTCGCCGCTGAGCATCGGCACGCCGAGCATCGTGCGGTAGCCGCCGAGGCGCTGCGACTCGGCCCGCTCGTAGTCGGGGTCGGCGAGCGCGTCGATGATCTGCACCGAGCGTCGCTCGAGAATCACGCGCCCGACGAGGAAGCCGCGCTCGGGCCGCACCGGAATCGCGGCGATATGGGCCTCGAATTCCGGGCTCGCCCCGTGTGCGACGGCCAGCCGAAACACGTTTCCGTCGGGCCGGAATACGAAGCCGTGGCTGGCGTCGCACAGCCGGCTGGCGTTCTCGATCAGCGTCTTCAGTACGCGCTGCAGGTCGAAGGTGGACTGGCTGATGACCTTCAGCACGCCGGCGATCGCGGTCTGTTGCTCGAGCGACTCCTGCGTCTCCTTGAACAGCCGGACGTTTTCGATGGCGATCACGGCCTGATCGGCGAAGGTGCGGGCCAGCGCGATCTCCTGCGCATCGAACGCGCCGGTCGCAGCGCGCAGGATGGTGATGCAGCCGATCGCCTGGCCTTCGCGCAGCAACGGCACGAACAGGCATGACCGGTAGCCGAGCGCGATCGCCAGCTGTGGCATGCGGACAAACTGCTTCGCGCCCTCGGCGGTGTCGGCCACCGCAACGACGCGCGACTCCAGAATGCAGGTGCCCGCGCCGCTGCCGCGGTCGAGCGGCCATGGCTTGAGGATGTTCCCGGCGCGATCGTCGGTGTTGTCGCTCGCGTAGGCCACCGACTGGATCATGTCGCCGTCAGGCATGACCAGGGCGACGGTCTTGCCGGCGAACAGCCGCCGGCAACTGTGCACGATGGCGTCGAACACCGGCTGTGTGTCGGCGACCGAACCGCTGATGACGCGCACGATCTCGGCTGTCGCGGTTTGCTGCTCGAGCGCCTGCTGTGTCGCGTCGAACAGGCGGGCGTTCTCCAGCGCCACGCCCATGCCTGCGGCAACGGTGGACAGCAGGTGCACTTCGGCCTCACCAAACGCGTTCTCGCGCTGGTGGTGTTCGAGGCCGATGCTGCCGAGGACGCGATCGCCGCCGACGATGGGCACCACGACAACGGACCGCGCCCGATCGGTTCCCTTCATCGCCCTCATGCCGAGGACTTGCTGCTGGGCGCGGCTGTTCGCCACTATCACCTCGCGGCCCAGCAAGATGCGCTCCATCCACTCGCCCGGCTGCACCGGGTAGGGTTCGCCGCGATAGCGCACGCCGTGCTCGAAGACGTAGTGCGGGTAGGCGAGCCGGCTCGCCTCGTCCCACCACCAGATGCCGATGTCGCCGCTGGCGAATACGTCGCGCAGATTTTCGCCGACGAGATCGACGATGGCCGGCAGGTCGCGGGCTTTCGCCATGCCCTGCTGGATGCTGTTGATCAGCGCAAGTTCTTTCGCGCGCCGCTGCAGAAGCGTCGTGACCTCGGCGACCTTCGCTTCCAGGCCTTCTTTGGCGCGCAGGTCAGCCAGGACGACCGCAGCCAGCGCCGCCAGCGCCGTGAGCAGGTCGAGGTCTTCGCCATCAAAACGGCCAAGAGCCCCTTCGATGTCGGCGTACACGAAGCCGAACAACTGCTGCCGCGCGATCAACGGCACGATCAGGCACGAACGCTGGTCAATCAGCGCGGCGCCCTGCG
>JBFGOX010000331.1:0-4034 GCA_041565015.1 Burkholderiaceae bacterium | reverse complement strand
TCCTTCTGCCAGTGCGGGTGGGTGATGTCGTGAATGCGGATGCCGACGCGTCCGAATCGGTTCGCTGCCGAGCCGATGACCGCAGCGACCATCTGGGCGTGCTCGCGCTCGCGGCCGACCGGCGCGCCATCCTCGCAGTCGGCGGTGATGTCGAACACCGGGCCGAGCTGCGCCTGGTGGGCAAGCGCCTTCAGCAGAAAGCGCTCATTGCCGGCGTAGTGGTCGCACACCGGCAGCACGAAAGGCAGGGCATCGCCGGCGAAAAGCGCATGCTCCGGCCGCATCGCTGCCGGCAGCCGGGGCGCGACCACCGACAGCGCGTCGCTGCCCGACTGCGGCCTCGATTTGTCCAACTGGCGCCGTCGCCTAGCCCAACAGGTGCTTGACCGCGTCGCGTTCCTCGAGCAGCTCCTTCAGCGTGGCATCCATCTTGGTGCGCGACCACGGATCGATCTCAAGGCCCTTGACGATCTCGTACTTGCCGCCGCTGCACGTGACCGGCAGGCCGTAGATGACGTCCTGAGGAATGTCGTAGCTGCCATCGGAAGCCACGCCCATCGTGACCCAGCGTCCGGAGGTGCCCTGAACCCAGTCGCGGACATGGTCGATCGCCGCGTTGGCCGCGGAGGCTGCCGATGAAAGCCCGCGCGCCTCGATGATCGCCGCCCCCCGCTTGCCGACCAGCGGGATGTACGTGTCGCGGTACCAGGCCTCGTCGTTGACGAGCTTCGGCGCGCTCTGGCCGCCGACGGTGGCAAAGCGGATGTCCGGATACATCGTCGGCGAGTGGTTGCCCCAAACGATCAGTTTTTCGACTGACGCCACCGGCTTGCCGGCGCGTGTGGCCAGCTGCGACAGCGCCCGGTTATGGTCGAGCCGCATCATCGCCGTGAAGGCGGTCTTCGGCAGCGACGGCGCCGATTTCATCGCGATAAAGGCGTTGGTGTTGGCCGGATTGCCGACCACGAGCACCTTGACGTCGCGACTGGCCGCGGTGTCGAGCGCCTTGCCCTGCGCGGTGAAGATCTGCGCATTGGCGGCCAGCAGGTCCTTGCGTTCCATGCCGGGGCCCCGCGGCCGCGCGCCGACCAGCAGCGCGACGTCAGCGTCCTTGAACGCAGCGGCCGGATCGCTGTGCGCATTCATGCCGGCGAGCAGCGGGAAGGCGCAGTCCTCGAGTTCCATCATCACGCCCTTGAGCGCTTTCTGCGCCTTCTCGTCGGGGACCTCGAGCATCTGCAGGATCACCGGCTGGTCGTTGCCGAGCATCTGGCCCGAGGCGATACGAAACAGCAGCGCATATCCAATCTGGCCGGCCGCACCGGTCACAGCGACACGAACGGGGGTCTTCGTCATGGGCGTTCTCCGCAAAAAGACACGAAAGGCTAACGCAGGCGACGTTAGCGACTGTTGATCAAGATCGCTTTGGTGTGGTCAGCACGACGAATCGGCGAGCGAAGGGGGAGGGCTGCAATGCCGCACTCCCGGCGGCGGAAACAGGCGTAGTATAGGTCTTATATAAGACACAAGATCGTGGCGCCCGTCGCCAAAGATCGCCTGCCGATCCCGAACGCATGTCCGCCGACCTCGCCCGACCGATTGCCGCCGAGCGCCCGCGCGACGCGGTCTTCCTGCCGCTGTACAAGCAGATCAAGTCGCTGCTGGTGCAGCGTTTGCAACAGGGCGAATGGAAACCCGGTGAACCGATCCCGAGCGAACATGATCTGGCGGCGCGCTTCCAGGTCAGCCAGGGTACGGTTCGCAAGGCGGTCGAAGAACTCGCGGCGGAAAATCTCCTGGTGCGCCGGCAGGGCAAGGGCACCTTCGTGGCGACGCATACCGAACCGCGCGCGCAGTTTCGTTTCCTGCGTCTTGTGCCCGACGATGGGCCGGTCGTCCCGGCGCAAAGCACATTTCTCGAATGCCGGCGCGTGAAAGCCAGCGCCGAGATCGCGCAGCAGTTGGAACTGCGGGCGGCGGAGCCGGTCATCTACCTGCGGCGCCTGCTGAGCATGGGCGGCGCGCCGCTGGTCCTCGATGACATCTGGCTGCCATCGGCACCGTTCAAGGGACTGACTGCCGAGCGGCTGGCTGAATACCATGGCCCGCTTTACGGCCTATTCGAGTCCGGCTTCGGCACGCGCATGATTCGCGCCGACGAGCGAATCCGCGCCGTCGCGGCGGCCCACGACGTCGCGGCGCTGCTCGCGGTGGCGCCGGGTTCACCGCTGCTGCTGGTCGAGCGCGTTTCGTTCACCTACGGCGACAAGCCCGTGGAGGTGCGGCGGGGCTTCTGCGTCACCGCCGCGCATCACTACCACAATGAACTCTTCTGAACGACGAATGTCGGACTCGCGGCCGATTTGTTCGGCTGCGTCGAATTCGGCGAAAATAGCCGGCGCTGCATGCAGGCGTCCGCAGCGTCCCGCCCACTTCTTCGATCTCCCATGAGCACCGCGCTGGAATCAAAAAAACGTCCGGAGTTCAAGAATATCCACGTGACGCAGATCCTTGCCTACCGGCTGCCGGCCGGCGGCTTTGCGTCCTTCCTGCATCGCTTCAGCGGCGCGCTGATGTTCCTGGCGATGCCGTTTGCGCTGTGGCTGTTCGACCTGAGCCTGACTTCGGAGCTCAGCTACGCCAGGCTGGCGGAGGCGTTCTCGAACTGGTTCGTCAAGCTCCTGCTGCTCGGCCTGAGCTGGGCCCTGCTGCACCATTTGGTGACGGGCATACGCCATGTGCTGCTCGACCTGCACATCGGCATCGAAAAGGAAGCTGCGGCACGCAGCGCGATCCTGGTGTATGTCATCAGCCTGCCGCTCACGCTGCTGGCAGCGTTGAAAGTGTTCGGAGTCTTCTAGATGGGTGCCAATATCGGTCCGAAGCGTCTGGTCGTCGGCGCACATTACGGGTTGCGCGATTGGCTGGCGCAGCGGGTCACCGCGGTGCTGCTCGCGGCCTACGCGATCGTTGTCGGCTTCTACGCGGTGTTCATGCTGCCGCCGGGCTACGAGGCCTGGGCGAACGTCTTTGCGTCGCTATGGATGAAGGTCGCGACACTGACCGTCATCGTCGCGCTGATCTACCACGTCTGGGTCGGCATGCGCGAGATCTTCATGGACTACGTCAAGCCCACCTGGATCCGGCTGTTTGCCTATGTGCTGACGCTGCTGTGGCTCGCCGGCTGCGCGGTCTGGTCGGTGCAGATTCTCTGGAGCGTCTGAGCGATGACCGCAATGTCCAAGTTGCCGAGCCGGCGTTTCGACGCCGTCATCGTCGGCGCCGGCGGTGCCGGCATGCGCTGCTCGCTGCAGCTGGCGCAGGCCGGACTGAACGTTGCCGTGCTGTCGAAAGTCTTTCCGACCCGCTCGCACACGGTGGCGGCGCAAGGCGGCATCGGCGCATCCCTCGGAAACATGACCGAGGACCAATGGCTGTGGCACATGTTCGACACGGTCAAGGGTTCGGATTATCTCGGCGATCAGGATGCGATCGAGTTCATGTGCCGCGAGGCGCCGAAGGTCGTCTACGAGCTCGAGCATTTCGGCATGCCGTTCGACCGTAACCCGGACGGCACGATTTACCAGCGGCCGTTCGGCGGCCATTCGGCAAATTTCGGCGAGAAGCCGGTGCCGCGCGCCTGCGCCGCGGCCGACCGCACCGGCCACGCGCTGCTGCACACGCTGTACCAGCGCAACGTCGCCGCGCGCACGCAGTTCTTCGTCGAGTGGATGGCGCTCGACCTGGTCATGGACGCCGACGGCGACTGCGTCGGCGTGGTGGCGCTGGAGATGGAAACCGGCGAGCCGATGATCTTCGAGGGCAAGGTCACCGTGCTGGCCACCGGCGGCGCCGGACGCATCTTTGCCGCCTCGACCAACGCCTACATCAACACCGGCGACGGCCTCGGGCTGGCAGCGCGCGCCGGCATTCCGCTCGAGGACATGGAGTTCTGGCAGTTCCACCCGACCGGGGTGGCGGGTGCGGGCGTGCTGATCACCGAAGGCGTGCGCGGCGAAGGCGGGATCCTCCTG
>JBFGOX010000330.1:0-4037 GCA_041565015.1 Burkholderiaceae bacterium | reverse complement strand
GGCGGTTTTTGAATCACTGCAATCTTGTCGGTCATCGGTTCTTCCTCATTTGTTGATCTCGGCAGGTCAGTGCGCGCGTCGGCCGGCGGCGATGACCAGTTCGCAGGGACCGGTGAATCCGTTGGCGTCTTCGAAGCGCTTGAGCGCCTGCGCGATGTCGTCCCAGGCGCGTGACTGCTCGTCAGCGTCGAGTGCGCCCAGCATCTGGTGCAGCGCGCCGAACGATTCGCGTTCGAAGCGGACGCATTCCGCAGCCGAGGGCAGCCGCAACGGCGCCGCAACCACGCGCTCGGTCACTTCGCTGAAGCCGGCCTCGGTGAGCAGGCGTTTGAGCGTGCCGGGACTGCCGAGGCTGAAAGGCCCCGGCTGGCCGTCGGCCGGCGGCGGCAGCTTGGCGCGCTCGCGGATGATCGAAACCGGCAGTGAGAAGAAGGCGTTGTTCTGCGGCGTCGAGTAGACAATCGCCGCAAAGCGGCCACCCGGTTTCAGCGCCTTGCGGATTCCCGCCAGCGCCTTGTGCTGGTCGGGGAAATAGATCAGGCCGACGCGCGAGATGGCGGCGTCGAAGCTCCCGGGCTCGACCTGGATGTCCTCGCCATCCATGACGCCGACCTCGATCTGGTCGCAGCCGTCCGCGCGCGCCGCGGCCGCGGCGTAGGCGAGGATGTTGGACGAGATGTCGGTGGCGAGGACGTAGCCATCAGCGCCGACACGGCCGGCGGCCTGCAGGCTCTGATCGCCGGCGCCGGCGGCGACATCGAGCACACGCGCGCCGGTACGGACCTCGGCCAGGTCGAGCATCGTCTCCGTGGCCGGGCCGAGCCATTCGCGCAGCGTCGGGCCCCAGTCGTTCCAGGCCTTGGCGGCGTTCTGCCACTGCTGGTGCGTGGTCTGTTTGTACAGCTGCGGATTGAAGGTTGCAGAAGTCATGGTCATCTCCTTTCGTCGTTCAAGTCGTTACCCGGATCAGTGCGGTCTCCGAGTGCCTGTTACCCTGTGCTGGCGATGCCACTTTGGCAGGGCAGCGTTGGTACCAGCGTTTGAACCCGCGAATGAGCCCGTCATAAGGAGCACGACCAGTCTTGACGTCCGCGCCACCGGGAAGCCCGGACAAGGCCCTGCAGATCCGCTTGCTGGGCGAGCTGCAGGTGTGCCGAAAGGAGGTGCCGTGTCCGCTGCCGGCGTCCAGGAAGACGCGTGCCTTGCTGGCGTATCTGGCGGCGAACGCCCGCCGGCACCTGCGTTCGGAGCTGTGCGGTCTGTTCTGGGAGGACGCCGAGGATCCGCGCGCGGCGTTGCGCTGGAGCCTGACCCAGCTACGCCGGGTCCTCGATCAACGGGGAACTTCCGTCATTCACGCCGACCGCGAGTCGATCGAGTTGCGTGGCCAGGCGGTCGGCACCGATCTCGAGCATCTGTCCGCGCTGACCGGGCGCGACATCGGCTCGGCCCCAATTGCAGCGTTGCAGGAAGCGGCCGCGCTGTTTCGGGGCGAGTTCCTCAACGGGCTCGAACTGCCGGGTTGCTACCGCTATTACGAATGGTGCGGTGCAGAGCGCGAGTCGGCAGGCCGAGTCCATGAGCAGATTCTCACTGCCCTGGTCGAGCGGCTCGGCAGCAACGCGAAAGAAGCGCTGGTCCATGCCCGCGCCCTGGTCGCGCGCAATCCGTTGAATGAGCATGGCCACATCGCAGTGATGCGGTGCCTGGCCGCGCTCGGGCGCAAGCGTGAGGCGCGCACCCAGTACGAGCAGTGCTGCCGCATCTTCAAACGCGAACTGGGCCTGCCGCCTTCGGTCGTCCTGGAGGCTGCTCGCCGTGAACTGGATCTGCCGCGGGAGGTCAGGGGCGACGAATCCGGCGCCGGTGCGGCGGAAGCGTCGGCCGCGCGCGTGGCCGCCCCGCAACCCCGGGGCCTGGTCGACCGCGATGATGAAGTTGCGCAGTTCCGACGGGCCGTCGAAGGCCTGCGGGCGGGTCGAGCGACCGAAGTCCTGCTGTTGAGCGGGCCGGCGGGAATCGGCAAGACCCGGCTGCTCGACGAGCTTGCGCATCAGATCGCCGACGCCGGCGGCATCGCCCTACGCGGCCGGGCCTTCGAAGCCGAAATGATCCGGCCTTTCGGTTTCTGGATCGACGTGCTGCGCGCTTTGGGCGCAGGCGAACTGCCGGCTTCGCATGTCGAGGCGCTGTCGTCGCTGCTGCAGTCCGGCACGACCGAGGCGGTCGCGGACAATCGCGCCCGCCTGTTCGACGCCGTGGTCGCGGCGCTGGCCTGGCTCGCCGAGCGCAAGCCGGTTGCCGTCGTGGTCGACGACCTGCAGTGGATCGAGAAATCTTCGTCGGCATTGCTGCATTTCGCGATGCGCCAGCTGGCGGGCCATGCCGTCCTGTTTGCAATGGCTGCCCGTGCCGGCGAGCTCGAGGACAACGCTGCCGCCCAGACCTTGATCGCTGCGCTGGCGCAGGACAAACGGCTGCGGCGGATCGCGCTCGATCCGTTGCCCGGTCCGCACGCGAAGACCCTCGTGCGCAGCGTCGCGCCGGACATCGAGCCCGACGCGATCGTTGCCCGGGCGCAGGGCAATCCGCTGTATCTGATCGAGCTTGCCCGCGCGGGCGTCATCTCGCCCGGGTCACGCAGTCCTCTGGACGAAATCTTCGATGGCCGTCTTGGCCGGCTCAGCCATGGCGCAGGCGAACTGCTGCAATGGGCCTCGGCCGTCGGCGGGCGCTTTTCCCTCGAGTTGCTGATCGAAGCCTGCGGCGTGGAACTGGCGACGGCCAGTCCGTGGCTCGCCGAGCTCGAGCGTCACGATTTCATCTGCTGCGCTGACGATGCCGACTACGATTTTTCGCACGACCTGATCCAGCAGGCCGCTTACCGACGCGTATCGCAGCCCCGGCGGCGGCTGATGCACAAGCGCATCGCCGGGTTGCTGAGCCGGCAGATGGTCGAGCATCCGGAAATCGCGGTCGATGTTGCGCATCATGCCGCGCTTGGCGAGCAGCACGAACTTGCCGCGCAGGCGTCGGTCGCCGCCGGCGAGCACGGCCTGCGGCTGTTCGCCAATCGCGAAACGACCGAGATCGCCCGCCGCGGCATGCGTCATGCTGAGCGAGTTGCCGACGACCGCGTTCGCGCCAGCCTCGGCATGGCCCTGTTGCGCATCCAGGTGCTGGCGGGCTCCGCTTCTCCGCCGCGAGGAACGTCGCTGCTTGCGCAGGCGGTCAACAAGACGATCGAGGAGGCCAAGGCGCTGCGGCTTCACGCCGAAGTGGCGCAGGGCTACTACCTGCTGTCGGTGATCGCCCAGGAAAGCGGCGAGTTGACGGCGGCGCAGGACGCGACGCTGCAGGCGGCGGAAGCCGCCAAGGCCACAGACAGCCTCACGCGGGCGAGGCAACTCGCCAACACGGCGCGGTGTCTGTTCGAACTCGGCCGCGATATCGGTCCGGCACGCACGTTGATCGACCAGGCACGGCGTCTGGCCAATTCCGCCGGCGTCAACGAAGTCGAGGTGCGCTGGGCCAGCGGCCTAATGCACAACTGGGACGGCGATCTCGACCAGGCCGCGCAGGAAATGGCGCAGGCGGTCGAACTGGCGCGCGAAGCCGAGGATCGCTGGCGCGAATGCCGATGCCTGGGCTGGCTCGCCATGATCGAGCTCGAGCGGCGGCGACCGCAGCAGGCCATCGCACGGGCGAGCGAACTGAAGCGGGTGGCGCAAAAGCTGGGTGAGGGCGCCGACGCGCCGCTGGCCGAGGCGATCGAAGTTCTGGCCCGCCGGATGTCCGGTGACGACAGCGCGGAGCTTGACGGCGCGATCGGCGCATTGCGCGCCGCCGACGACAAGTCGCGCCTCGCCTATGTGCTCAACCTCGCCGCCTCGATCCAGCTGCAGGCGGGCGAGATGCAGACGGCCGCGGCGATTGCCGCCGACGCGCTGTCGCTAGCCGAAGCTATCGGCGAGCGCAACGAATCGGCGCTGGCCCACGCCACGCTGGCCGAAGTCGCCATCGCCGGCGGCGATGCC
>JBFGOX010000329.1:0-4040 GCA_041565015.1 Burkholderiaceae bacterium | reverse complement strand
GCATTGCTCGGCAAGAAGGTCGCCCTGAACGAATTCCTCGCCTATATCGACCTGGCCGCGCTGCCGGCCGAGCAGCTTTCGCCGCGCAGCCGTCTTCTGCTGATCTACGCATTGTGCGGCTTTGCCAACTTCGGCAGCCTCGGCATCATGCTTGGCGGATTGGCAACGATACTGCCGCGCGAGCGCCGAACCGAGCTGTCGCAGCTCGGCATGAAGTCGGTCGGCGCCGGGCTGCTGTCGACCTGCCTGAGCGCGGCGATCGTGGGCCTTTTCCTGTGAGCGAACTGCGTGGACCACGGCTGTCGCTGCGCGCCTGGCGCAGCGATGACCTCGACGCATTCGCGGCGCTGAATGCTGATCCGCGCGTGATGGAATTCTTTCCGTCTGCGCTGTCGCGCGACGAATCGGCGCAACTGTTCGACCGCATGCAGGCGCACATCGATCGATGCGGCTGGGGGCTGTGGGCGGTCGATGTCGAAGGCCGCTGCATCGGCTTCACCGGACTGAGCCGCCCGCGCTTCGAAGCGCACTTCACGCCGTGCGTCGAGATCGGCTGGCGACTGGCGCGCGGCGCCTGGGGCAACGGCTACGCGACCGAGGCAGCGCAACTCGCACTCGCTTTCGGATTCATCGAATTGCAGTTGACCGAACTCGTCTCGTTCACGGCCCTCATCAACCAGCGCTCGCAGCGGGTCATGGAACGGCTCGGCATGCGCCGCAGTGGCGCCGACGACTTCGATCATCCGGCGTTGCCCGGTCATCGACTGCAGCGGCACGTCTTGTACCGCCTGTCGCGCGCCGAGTTCCTGTCGCGCCAATCGCGCTAACGACCTTCGGGTCGCCAGCGGCGCTCGATCGCCGCCTGTTCGGCGGTCGGCTCAAGTGGGCTGCCATCGATCAGGGCATCGATCTGTCGCAGCAGCGGTTCGGGCAGCGGTGTCGCGGCCATCCGCAACCCGGTCGATGGCACGGCTGGCGCCCGCGTCAGCAGTTCGATCCGCCAATCGTCACCACTGCGGCAGGCCAGCCCGGCGACAGCCGCCTCATGCAGCCTGAAGCTGCGACAGTAGCGGCCGTCGCGGTCTACAAAGCTCAGCGCGAGCGCCACCGCCGCCGGCGCCGCCGACCCGGATCGGCTTTCATCCAACGCACCTGCAAGCGCGCCGCGCGCCTGCCATTGTCCCGCTGCGGTCAGCACCCAGTTCGCCTCCTCGCCCGCGACCCACAAGCGACCGAGCCAGATGCCAAGCAGCAGGCACGCGGCCATCGCCCCCCAGTTGCGCCATTGCCAGGCCGCCGCGCGCCACTTGTCGCGCAGCCTGGCCTTATCAATTTCGACCACCCTTGCCGTCGGCGTGGCCAGCAAGGATGCCAGTCGTTCAGGCACGGCTTGGTCGAGCACGGGTCCGTACGCGGCCGCGACGCGACGGCGCAGTTCACGCTGCGCCTCGACGCGCGCGGCCAGCGAGGCATCGGCGGCGCAGGCCGCCGCAATGCTGGCGCGAGTAGCGGCATCGAGTTCACCGTCGACATAAGCCATCAGCGTTGCGTCGTCGAAGTTCATGCCGTGTTCTCCTGGACACCGCCAAGTAACTGCTGCAGCAGCGCGCGAGCGCGCGACAGCCGGCTGGTCAACGTACCGATCGGGATGTCGAGTACCGCGGCCGCCTCCCGGTACGGCAACCCTTCGACCAGCACCAAGGCGACCACCAAACGCTGCTCGTCGGGAAGCCGGGCCATGGCCTGGCGCACGGCCAGCGCATCGGCGGCGTCGCCCGGCGCGGCAACGGCGAGCGTCTCGTCTTCAAGTGCTTCCGGCGCCACGGCGATTTCGCGCCGTTGTCGGGCGCGCACTTCGTCGATCCAGGCGTTCTTCATGATCCTGAACATCCAACTGTGCAGCTGCGTGCCGGCCTGCCACTGCGCCGCATTGCGCAGGGCCCGCTCGATCGCCACCTGCACGAGATCGTCGGCATCGTCGCGATCGCGGGCGAGCGCGCGGGCGAAACGGCGCAGCCGCGGCAGCAGCGGCGCCAGCCCGGACCGTATCGCCTCGTCGTTCATCCCCTTCTGGAGAACGTACGAACGCCGGATTTTCTTCCCGGCCGCGGACGTTGATACTGTGACAGCATGATTTTCAGGACGGCGCCGCTGCAACGCGCGCTAGCGTATTCGATGTTCCGATCATTGATCTGCCTGGTGCTCGCCGGCCTTGCCGGCATCGACGCGCAGGCCCAGCTGCGCCTGCCATTGCCTGAGCTGCGCGCGCCCGGAGCGGCCCTGCCGCGGGCGACGGAACCGCTGCTGCGCGGCGTCGACCAACTCGCCGCATCGCTGAGCGCGCAACGCAGCGCGATCGTCGACGACCTGCTGCAGCGTCACGCCGCTGCAGTGGTGCAGGATCCAAGCGGCAATCCGGCAGTCAGAGCGGAAATCGTGGTGCTAGCGCCATCGCCGGCGCTGCTGGAGGCTGCCCGCCAGCTCGGCATGCGGATCGACCGCGACACCACACTGGAGCCGCTGCAATTGCGCATCGTCGTCCTGCAGCTGCCGCCAGCGGCGGATCTGCCACAGTCGATCGAGGCACTGCGCCGCGCAGATCCGGCGGCAGAACTCGATTACAACCATCTGTACGTGCGCAGCGGCTCGCGGGGCAGCGCCTTGCCGACCTCTGCGCCTGCCAGGGCGACGGCCGGCCGCCTGCGCCTCGGGCTGATCGACGGCGGCGTCGAAGCCGATCACCCGGCGTTGCGCGCGATCTCGCTTCTCCGACACGGCTGCACCTCGACGCCCACACCAAGCGCGCACGGCACGGCCGTCGCCTCGTTGCTGGCCGCCGCAACGGCTGCACCGTCGTCGGCGCTGGATCTGTACGCGGCCGACATCTTCTGCGGCGTCCTGCCGGCCGGCACCGTTGTCGCCCTTGCCGACGCCATGGCGTGGCTGCTGCGCGAACGCGTGCCGGTCGTCAATATCAGCTTGGTCGGCCCGCCGAACCTTCTGCTAGGCCGCGTCGTTCGCTTCGCTGCAGCTCAGGGGCAACTGATCGTCGCCGCCGTCGGCAACGACGGTCCGCATGCGCCGCCGCTGTATCCGGCGGCATATGCGGAGGTCGTCGGCGTGACGGCAGTCGACGCGCAAGGCCGCATCCTGCCCGAGGCCGCCCAGGGGCCGCAGGTCCGGTTCGCGGCGCTCGGTGTTCACGCTCGCACGGCAACCCTTTCGGGTCGGTATGACGCGGTGCGCGGAACTTCATTCGCGACGCCGCTGGTCGCGCTTGCTTTCGCGCGGATGTACAGCGATCCCAGACCTGGCGCGATCGAGCCGTTGATCGAGGAACTGGCGCGACAAGCACGCGACCTCGGCGCTGCCGGCCGCGACACCGTCTTCGGCTACGGCCTCGTTGATCCCTCGCTCGTCGCCGTTGCGGGTGTCGCGGCCGGCGGACGTCAGCATTGAAACAGCCATCCGCGCATCGGCGGACGAACGGCGGCGCGCACGACGGATCAACGTCGCCGGCTTCGTCGTTGTACCTGATACGAGCGGCGGATCGGCCGCCGCTCGCCAATCAGGAGAAACAGATGAAAATCAGAGCAGTGCTATTCGCGGCGGCGATCTCGGCCGCGGTGCCGGCCAGCGCCGGGGGGCTTGGCGCCATGGGCAGCGGCGCGGGCGTTGCACAGTTCGGCGCCGGCAGAATGCTCTCCGGCGGCGGCGTGCTCGGTGCGCAAGGCCGAGGCCATATGCACTGGGCCGATCAGCGCGCGAGTCGCGAAGCGGCAGGCGGCCGCGGCGAACAAAGGCAAGACCGCGCCGCGAGCCTGCTCGAACGGAGCCGGCACGCGAGCGGCGCGGCGGCGGCGGCGGGCGAGACTGCCATCGGTCGTGCTTCCACCGGTACAACCGCCGGCGCCGCGGGAACGCTGACTCACGCCAGCCAGCCGGGCCAGTCGCAAGCGCCGTCGCGCGGCACGTCGGCCGGCAACGAGGCCGCTGAATCGGCGGCCGGCAGTGCCGCGGCGAGCTCGCCGCCGCGCCCG
>JBFGOX010000328.1:0-4071 GCA_041565015.1 Burkholderiaceae bacterium | reverse complement strand
CGGCTCGTCGGATCCCGACGGCAGCATCGTCGCCTACGCGTGGAACTTCGGCGACGGGGGCGGCCAGACGGGCGGCCAGACGGCGCAGCGCGTCTATTCGACGCCGGGCACCTACAACGCAACGCTGACCATCACCGACAACTCGGGGCTGACGGCGACCAAGGCGGTGACGATCACGGCCAATCCGCAGGCCACGGTCACGACGATGCACGTAACCAACATTGCGATGAGCCTGCGCGTGTTCCGCAACGGCAACGCGGACGCGCTGGCATCGGTTACCGTCAGCGACAACAACGGCAACCTTGTACCCGGCGCGACGGTCAGCGGGTCGTGGAGCGGCGTGGTCAGCGGAACAGCCTCGGCGCTGACGAGTTCGACGGGCAAGGCCGATTTCCGCTCGTCACGCCTGAAGGCCCCGGCCGGAAGCGCGTTCACGTTCACGGTGACGGGCATCAGCCTGCCCGGCTACACGTACAACCCGGCAGCCAACGTCGAGACCACGGACTCGATCAATCGCTAGATCGGCGTAAAGCCCTCGTACGCGGCCGCCTCATGGACGGCCGCAGGCGCGACACGGCAACGAACGCCCCGGATGGGGCGTTCCTCTTCTGCCGGCCGCGCACATTCTCCGACCCGTCTGCGAGCGTCGAGACCGACGGCAACGGAAGGTTATCCTTGCAGCATTCAGTGCGGCGCTTGATGGCGCTCGCCAGCGACGAAACGCCGCGCAGGCGAACGTCGATACCCAGCGGCCGATTGCGAGCGCTTGTGCCGATGTCCACGCATCCGCCGAATCGCCCGCACTGTTGGGCACCGCGTTGCCACTCTCGTGATCCCGCCTTCGACCCCTTTTCGTTTTCTCACCCTGTTAGCGGCATTCCTGCTCTGGGGTTGCCAGTCTGGCAAGGCGATCGTCGATCCGATTCGGCGCGACACCAGCCTGGTCGTCGCGCTGAACCAGATGCCCGAACTCTGCCTGAAGCAGCTCTACATCCGCTGCTCGCGCGGGGCGAGCCAAGGCTCGCTGAGTCTGGGCGAAGTCGCTGCCTGCTCCCAAGTCTATGAAACGCTCCTGCAGCAGGGTTTCGGCGGCGATTTCCACGCGTTTCTTGGCTGGTCACGCCTGCATCCGGACGACGGTCCCGAGATCCCGTTTGATCACGACAGCTGCTCCGGACAATTTCCCGGACTGACTCCCGGATTCAGGCCCTGAGTGCCGGCGCGCACGCCCAATCTGGCGGCCTGCCGATGCGCTGCCTTCGCTTTTTTCAACCACCGCGGCCCGACCCACTGATCACGACGGTGGCCCCAAGAGACAAACGCCCCGAAACGGGGCGTTTGCAACTGGCGGAGACGGACGGATTCGAACCGTCGATGCGCGTTTTGCGCGCATGCTCCCTTAGCAGGGGAGTGCCTTCGACCTCTCGGCCACGTCTCCGGTGTTCTTGAGCGCTCGCGGCGCCGGTTCGCGCGCAGTTTAGCGCGCCGGTCCCGCGCCTTCCAAAGCAATCGGCGTTCAGGCCGGCTGCTGCTCGAGGCCGAAGGCCTTGTGCAGGGCGCGCACCGCGAGTTCCAGGTACTTGTCGTCGATCACCACCGAGATCTTGATCTCGCTGGTCGTGATCATCTGGATGTTGATGCCCTCCTCCGACAAGGTGCGGAACATCAGGCTGGCGATGCCGACGTGCGAGCGCATGCCGATGCCGACCACCGAGACCTTGCAGATCTTCGGGTCACCGATGATGTCGGTGGCGCCGATGTGCGCCTTGACTTTCGTATTCAGCACGTCCATCGCCTTGGCGTACTCGCCGCGGGCGACGGTGAACGAAAAGTCGGTCATGCCGTCGACGCTGATGTTCTGCACGATCATGTCGACGTCGATGTTCGCCTCCGCGATCGCGCCCAGGATCTGATAGGCGATGCCCGGGCGGTCGGGAACGCGCGTCAGCGTGATCTTCGCCTCGTCGCGCGCGAAGGCGATACCGGAGATGACGGCCTTTTCCATGAGTCTTTCTTCCTCGAACGTGATCAGCGTGCCGGAGTTGGCCTCTTCCTCGAGCGGCGCTTCGGCGTCGGTCAGGCTGGACAACACGCGCAGCTTGACCTTGTACTTGCCCGCGAACTCGACCGAACGGATCTGCAGCACCTTCGATCCGAGGCTGGCCATCTCCAGCATCTCTTCGAAGGTGACGGTGGTGAGCCGGCGCGCCTCGGGCACGATGCGCGGATCGGTCGTGTAGACGCCGTCGACATCGGTGTAGATCAGGCACTCGTCGGCGCGCAAAGCCGCGGCAAGCGCCACGGCCGACGTATCGGAGCCGCCGCGGCCGAGCGTGGTCACGTTGCCGAACTCGTCGGCACCCTGGAATCCGGCCACGACGACGATGTTGCCGGCCGTGAGGTCGGCGCGGATCTTCTTCTCGTCGATCTCGAGGATGCGCGCCTTGGTAAACGCGCTGTCGGTCAGCACGTGCACCTGCCAGCCGGTATAGCTCTTCGACTTCAGGCCCAGGTCCTTCAGCGCCATCGCCAGCAGCCCGATCGTCACCTGCTCGCCGGTGGATGCCACGACGTCGAGTTCGCGCGGATCGGGGCTCGGCTGGATTTCCTTGGCCAGCGCAATCAGCCGGTTGGTCTCGCCGCTCATCGCCGAGACGACGACCACCAGCTGGTGCCCGGCACGTTGCCACTTGGCCAGCCGCAGGGCGACGTTCTTGATGCGCTCGACGTTGCCGACCGACGTGCCGCCGTATTTGTGAACGATCAGTGCCATGAAAGGCTGCCGCTCCCGCCTCGAATGTATGCGATGAAAAACGGCCGAATTATACGGAGCCGATGTCTTTCACCTGCGGCGTGCAGTTGATGAAGCGCAAGTCTTCAGTCGGCGGCGAGCAGCGCCGCATCGGGCTGCCAGTCGAGTTCAATGCGGTCACCGCCACGCTCGGTCAGTCGAACATCGGCGCCCAGCCCAGCCACGTAGATCAGGCGATCATCGCGCCAGACGAGTGGCAGCGCGACACGTTCGAACTCGGCGATGCCGGCGTCCTGGAACAGCCGCTTCAGCGTCTTCGACGGCCGCAGCGCATGCGGCTTGAAGCGTTCGCCGCCGCCGCGACCACGCAGACGCAGCGGTTCGGCGCGCAGCCAGTCGGCATCGAAGCCTTCGCCATCGGTCGCCTCGAACCGCAGCACGCCACCCCATGTCGGCACCGCAATCTCGCGCTCGCCGCGCCATAGGACCGTTGCTTCGCTCCGGTGCTCCGGCTGCGCCGCGCGCAGGAGCAGCAGACCGCGCTGGCGGCGAACTTCTTGCGGGCCGAGCCGCACCTTCATCCTTGCATCCGCGCGGCTGCCCAGCGCCTGCGCGAGCACCTGCTGCAGGCGCGCGCGCGACGGCGTCTCGACTCCCAGGTTTGCCAGCCAAGCGCGCAAGGCAACGGCCCGTCGACCCGGCGGTAGTGCCGCGAGGCGATCGATACGCAGCATGCCGGCCGGCGCCCCCTCGACGCAGGCCGCGAGGTCCGCCGCCGCCAGTTCGTGCAGCGCTTCGGCCGCTTCGCCCAGCAGTTCGATCGAACGCGCCGCACCGCGCAGGAATCCCGACCGCGCCGACTTCAACGCCGGCAGCGCGCGCGCGCGCAAGGCGCTGCGCAGCAGCTTTGGGTCGGCATTGCTGGGATCTTCGACGTACCCCAGCCCGCGCAGCGCGACGTATTGCTCGATATCGGCGCGTGGCATGCCCAGCCAGGGACGGAGCAGCGCCGCGCGACCACCGGCGAACGGGCGCATGGCGGCAAATCCGGTCAGGCCGTCGAGGCCGGCACCACGCATCCACTGCATCAGGAACGACTCGATCCGGTCGTCGAGATGGTGCGCGGTGAGCACCGCCGCCGCGTCGTGCGCCTGTGCCGCTTCGGCCAGCGCGGCGTAGCGGGCGACGCGTGCCGCCTCCTCGATGCCGCGCCCGCCGGTTTCGACCCGCACCCGCCTGACAGCCAGTTCGACGTCGAGTCGGGCGCAGGTCTGCTCGCAGAATTCCGTCCATCGATCGGCCTCGGCCAGCAAGCCGTG
>JBFGOX010000327.1:0-4073 GCA_041565015.1 Burkholderiaceae bacterium | reverse complement strand
GCATCGGTGTCGTGCAGTCGCGTTTCAACGAGTGGGCCGGTCAGGCGCTGGCGCAGGCCTGCATCGATGAACTGCTGCTGCTCGGCGTCGACGAAGACGACATCACCCGTGTGACGGTGCCTGGCGCTCTCGAGGTGCCGCTGACGCTGGCGCGGCTGGCCGACGCCGGCGATTTCGATGCCCTGATCGCGCTCGGTTGCGTGATCCGCGGCGACACCTATCACTTCGAAGTGGTGGCCAACGAGTCGGCCTCGGGTCTGACGCGGGTTGCACTGGACGCGGGCGTGCCGGTCGTCAACGGCATCCTGACCACCGACGACGAGGAACAGGCGCGCGCCCGCGTGACCGAAAAGGGCCGCGACGCGGCTCGCGTCGCAGTCGAGATGGGCAACCTGATGTGGTCGCTTGCCGAAGAAGGCGAGCCCGACGCCGACGAGCAATAACGTGAGCACGCCGCAACCGGGCTCTGAGCAGCGCACGCGCAGCGGCGGACGTAGCGCCCGGCGACGCGCGCGCGAACTCGCCCTGCAAGGTGTCTACGAGTGGCTGGTCGGCGGCCAGGATCTTGCCGCCGTCGAAGGCCACTTGATGGAATCCGAAGGGTTCGGCCGTGCTGACCGGGAGCACTTTCGTGAGGTGCTTCATGGCGTGATCGATGGCGCCGAAAGCCTGCGCGCGCAGTTCGTCGGATTCATCGACCGCCGGCCGGAACAGCTGTCGCCGGTCGAGCATGGCATCCTGCTGATCGGTACCTACGAATTGCAGCAGCGGCCGGAGATCCCGTACCGCGTCGTGATCAACGAGGCGGTCGAGCTGGCCAAGAGTTTCGGCGGCACCGAGGGGTTCAAGTACGTCAATGGCGTGCTCGACAAGGTCGCTGCGAGGCTGCGCCCGCACGAAGCCGCGCGCTGAGCGCGCGCTCGACGGCCGCTGCGCAACCGGGCTGGTGGCGGACGGACGGATGCGGTGAACGAATTCGAGCTGATCGACCGCTACTTCGTGCGCAGCCGACCGCCGGGTGCACTGGTCGCGCAAGGCATCGGCGATGACTGTGCGCTGCTCGACTGCGGCGATCGGCTGCTTGCGGTGACCACCGACTTGCTCGTCGAAGGCCGCCATTTCCTGCCGGATGCCGATGCCGAGCTGCTCGGCCACAAGTCGCTGGCGGTGAACCTGTCCGATCTGGCCGCCGCGGGTGCCACGCCGCGCGCATTTCAACTCGCGCTGGCGCTGCCGCGCGCCGACGACGCTTGGCTGACGGCTTTTGCGCGCGGCCTTTTTGCGCTCGCCGACGAGCACGGCTGCGTGCTGATCGGCGGTGACACCACCCGCGCAGCGCAGCTCGACGGTCCGCTGACGGTCTGTATTACCGCGCTCGGCGATCTGCCGCGGCAGGTCGCACGTTCGCGCGCCGGCGCCCGTGCCGGCGACGACCTGTGGGTATCGGGAACGCTGGGCGATGCGCGCGCGGCACTGGCCTGGCGACGCGGCGAATTGCCCGGGCTAAGGTCGGCCGATGTCGACGCCTGCTGCAAGCGGATGGACTGTCCGCAGCCGCGCATCGCGCTTGGCGTGGCGCTGCGCGGCATTGCGACTGCCGCGATCGACCTGTCCGATGGACTGCTCGGCGATCTTGGGCACATCGTGAAGCGTTCGCGCGTCGGCGCCGAGGTCGACTGGGAGCACCTGCCGCGCAGCGAAGCGCTGCGTTCACTGCCGCTGGAAAGCCAACGACATTGCGTGCTGTCCGGCGGTGACGATTACGAACTGCTGTTCACGGCGGCGCCCGACCGCCGTGCCGACGTCGAGTCCGCTGCCGCAACGGCGGACGTGGCCGTGACGCGCATCGGCCGCATCGTCGACGGCGACCAACTGGCTGTGCGCGACGCGCAGGGTCGCCGCCTGCCGCTGCCATGGCAGTCGTTCGATCACTTCGCAAGCTGATCGCCTCGCGCGGCCGGGCTCGATGAGCGAAACGACGCCGGAACGCGACGCTGAGCCGGCGGCCCTGCCGCGGCCGACGTTGCGCTTCATGCTGGCCTCGCCGTGGCATCTGATCGCTTTCGGGGCCGGCAGCGGTCTGCCACGTATTGCGCCCGGCACCTGGGGCACGGTACTGGCGTGGCTGCTATTCCTGCGCCTTGGCCAGTGGCTCGATGTGGCGCGCTGGTGGTCGCTGGTGGCGCTGATGCTGATCGTCGGCGGTCTGGCCGCACAGATCACCGGCCGCCGGCTCGGCGTGCCGGATTCGAGCCATATCGTCATCGACGAGATCGTCGCCTTCTGGATCGTGCTGCTGCTGCTGCCCGGCGACGCCGCGTACGGCGGCGGTTTGCTGATCGCTGCCTTCGTGCTGTTCCGGTTCTTCGATATCGTCAAGCCTCCGCCGATCGGCTGGCTCGATGCGCGGATCAAGAACGGCGCCGGCGTGATGGCTGACGATCTGGTGGCGGCCTTCTACACGCTGCTCGTACTGGCCATCGGCGTGCGGATCTGGGGATGACGATGGCCACCGCGCAGCAGATCATGCAGCTCGCACAAGCCGTCGGCCAGACGCTGCGCGCGCGGGGCCTGATGCTGGCGACCGCTGAATCCTGCACGGCCGGTGGCGTGGCCTACGCGGTCACGCAGGTGGCCGGATCGAGCAGCTGGTTCGACCGCGGCTTCATCACCTACTCGAATGCGGCCAAGCGTCAGATGCTCGGCGTCGATGCCGAGGCGTTGCGCAGGCATGGCGCGGTCAGCGAAGCGGTGGCCGTGGCGATGGCCCGTGGCGCGCTGGTGGCGAGCGATGCGCAGATCGCGGTGGGCATCACCGGCATTGCCGGTCCGGCCGGCGGTAGCGAGGACAAGCCGGTCGGGCTGGTGTGCTTCGGCTGGGCGCAGCGCCGGGGCGCCGACATCATGTCGCGCGCGACGACCCATCGCTTCGACGGCGATCGCGCGGCGGTGCGCACACATGCGATCATCGCGGCGCTCGCAGGAGTGCAGCAGATGCTCGACGAGGATGCGAATGGCTGACTGGTTCGCCGGCTTCACGCTGGAGCAGCGGCGCATCGGCGACGTCGTGCTCGGTTTTCGGCACAACCTGGTCGACGCGGCGGGCAAACGCCCCTTGCTGCTGCTGCACGGGTTTCCGCAGAGCCACGTCATGTGGCACAAGGTTGCCCCGGCGCTGGCGGATCGTTTCGCGCTGGTGCTGCCCGACCTGCGCGGCTACGGCGATTCGGAAAAGCCGGGGAGCGACGCATCGCACGCGGCCTACAGCAAGCGCACGATGGCCGCCGACAACGTCGCGCTGATGCGCGCGCTCGGCTTCCAACGCTTCGGCGTTTGCGGGCACGACCGCGGCGGGCGCGTGGCGCACCGGCTGGCACTGGATTTTCCGCAGGCGGTCGAGCGGCTGATGCTGCTCGACATTTCGCCGACGCTGACGATGTACGAACGCACCGACATGGCGTTCGCGCAGGCGTACTACCACTGGTTTTTCCTGACCCAGCCGGAGCCGTTGCCCGAGAAGCTGATCGGTGCCGATCCGGTGTTCTATCTGCGCTGCAAGCTCGGCGGGTGGGGCAGCCACGGGCTGGAAGTGTTCGACCCCCGCGCGCTGGCCGAGTACGAGCGCTGCTTCAGCAATCCGGCGGCGATCCGCGCGATGTGCGAGGACTACCGGGCGGCTGCATCGATCGATCTCGAACACGATCGCGCCGACGCGCAGGCGCGCATCGCCTGCCCGCTGCACGTGCTGTGGGGCGAGCGCGGCGTCGTGCATCGCCTGTTTGCGCCGCTTGCCGACTGGACGGCCAAATCGTCCGGCCCGGTCGCCGGCCGCGCGACGCCTGGGGGCCACTACATCGCCGAGGAAACGCCTGAACTTCTGGTGGCCGAGATGCGTTCATTCTTCCTGCTGCGATGAGCGACGCCGGCTTTCATCGCAACCTGCGCCTGGGCCTGTCCGGTTTCTCGCCGCAGGAGGCGAGCGATCTTGCCGCGATGGTGCAGTCCTTGTGGACGCGGCAGACGCCGTGGGTAGTCAGCGCCGACATGCCGGTCGACGGATTGCTGCTGGCGCG
>JBFGOX010000326.1:0-4073 GCA_041565015.1 Burkholderiaceae bacterium | reverse complement strand
GGCCGGCGCCGCCACGGTACCCGCCGAAGTCGCGCACGTGATCTTCGAGTTGCCGCAGGTGCGCGTGAAATGGGAGCGGCACGGCGAATTCGTCAGCCTGACGCTGGTGCGGCCGTTGCCCGAGGTCACATCGACTTCTCTGGACAGCTTTCCGAGCGCGTTCGGCGCTTTCGCGCCCGGCGAACTGGCGCGCTTGCCCGGCCGGCTGATCGCCGCCGCCGACATCGTGCTGCTGCCGGCCGTGGGCGAGGCGCCTGACGAGAACGAACTGGCGCGCTGGTTCGACCGCAATGCATTGGCCGGCACGCGCATCCTCGACGGGGCGGCCTGGCTGTTCACCGACTTCATCGTGTACGCGCAGGCGGACGGCGGCGGGCGATCGCGCTGGCTGCTGCTCGACGGCGGCATGAGCGCACCGCAGACGGCACGGCTGGTGCAGCGGGTGATCGAGATCGAGATCTACCGGATGATGGCGCTGCTCGCGTTTCCGCTGGCGCGCTCGGCGTTTCCGCAATTGAACCGAATCGAACACCGGCTGGCCGAAATCACCTCGGCCACGGCGGCGCTGCACGGGCAAGGCGACGTGCTCGCCGCGCAGCAGGAGGAGCGCCGGTTGCTCGATGAACTGACGCGGCTGGCGGCGGAAGTCGAGCGTTCGGTCGCTTCGACCGCGTTTCGCTTCTCGGCAGCGCAGGCGTACTGGGAACTGGTCAGCAGCAGAGTGCGCGAACTGCGCGAAGCCCGCCTTGGCGACCGCAGGACGATCGCCGGCTTCCTGTCGCGGCGGCTTGCGCCGGCGATGAATTCCTGCGCCGCGGCGGCGCGCCGGCAGGAGGCACTGTCGGCGCGAATCGAGCGGGCCAGCGCGCTGCTGCGCACCCGCGTCGACGTGGCCCGCGAAGAACAGAACCAGGAGCTGCTGGCGGCGATGGAACGGCGCGGCAAGATCTCGCTGCGCCTGCAGCAGACGGTCGAGGGACTGTCAGTGGCGGCGATCACCTATTACGCGGCCGGGCTGATCGGTTACCTGGCCAAGCCGCTCAGTGCGGTCTGGCCGGCGCTGAATCCGGACTGGGTCGTTGCGGCGGCGATTCCGCTGCTCGGCTTCGGCGTGTGGCGTGCGGTGCACCGGATCCGGCGCGAACTGACGCGCGAGTAAGTGTCGCGTAGCCGGCTGTCGGCGCCGGTTGCACTCCAGGCCCGGCATTCGTCGATCCGTCGGGCCTTGCGTGCAGTGCCGCCGTGTGCTGGGCATACTTGAGGCAATTGATCGACGAGGGCCCCCAATGCGACAGCGGATTCGACCGCGGCGAACCGTGCTGCTGGCAGCGGCGCTGCTGCCAGCAGCAACGGCGCGCGCAGCGATGTCGGCGGAACCTGCGACCTGCGGACTCCTGGCTTTCTTTGGCGGCCCGGACGGGCAGATCAAGGGCTCGGGCAAGGTTGTCGACGACCTGCGCAGCGTGGCCGGCTTCAGCCGGCTGATCGTGCAGGGCCCGGTCGACGTTCAGTTGCAGACGGCGGAATCGGAACGCGTCGTCGTTAGTGCCGACGACAACATCACACCATTGATCGAAACGACCGTTCAAGGCGGATCGCTGCTGGTCGGGTTGCGACCGGGGTCTTCGTTCCGCACGCAGTCGCGCGTGGTCGTCAACGTGCAGGCGCGCGAGATGCATGGCGTCGTGCTGCGCGGCTCCGGCGACGTGCGCGCCGGGCGCATCACGACCGACGTGTTCGAGGTGACGATCCAGGGCGGCGGCGATATCCGGATCGACTCGGTGCAGGCCAACGCGGTGGCCGTGTCGATCGCCGGCAACGGCGATTTTCGGGCCCAGGGTTCGGCTACGAGCCTCGGCGTCGTGATCGACGGCGCCGGCGATGTGTACTGCGACAAGCTGCAGGCGAGGCAGGTTGCCGTGCGCATCCGCGGCAGCGGCGATGCCCGCGTGGCGGCCAGCGACGAACTGAAGGTCGTCATCGACGGCTCCGGCGATGTCCGCTATCGCGGCACGCCGAAGGTCACCAAGAGCATCACCGGCTCGGGATCCGTGCGCGAAATACGCTGAACGCCGGCACCGGCGCGGCGCACGTTGCCGAGTTGCCGGCATTGCCGGCGCGCTGATAGATTGCCCGGAAGGGGGCAACGGCGCCGGCTGTCGGCAAAACGATGACAACAACCCGCGATCGGCCGTGGCTGCGTTTCTACGGCGGCGTGCCGGAGCGCATCGACTATCCGCGCGTCACCTTGTATGAAGCCGTGGCCGCGACGGCGAACCGTTTGCCGGAGGCGGTAGCCTCGGACTTCTTCGGCACCACCGCAACGTACCGCGAACTGCTGACGTCGATCGACCAGTGTGCCAGCGCGCTGGCATCGCTGGGACTGCGCTCGGGCGATCGGCTGCTGATCTCGATGCCGACCGCGCCGGCCGGCATCATTGCCTTCTATGCGGCGAACAAGCTGGGCGTGGTGCCGGCGTTGATCCATCCGCTGTCGGCGCCGCCGGAAATCGAGCATTACCTGAACGCCAGCGGCGCGCGGGCAGCGCTGACCCTCGATGCGTTCTACGGCGTGTTCGCGCAGCTGAAGCCGGAGCGGCCGCTCGAGCATCTGCTGCTGGCGCGCATCGGTGACTACCTGTCTCCCGTCAAGCGCTTCGGCTTCTGGCTGACCAAGGGCCGCAGGATCGCCGCCGTGCCTGCCGATGCCCGCGTGCGCGGGTGGAAGGATTTGATGGCGGCCGATCACCCGCCGGCGGCGCGCGCGAACACCACTACCGGCGATCCGGCCGCGATCATGTTCTCCGGCGGCACCACCGGGGTGCCGAAGGGCATCGTGCTGTCGAGTCGCAGCTTGATCGCCGAGGGCATGCAGGCGGCGGCCTGGGGCGGCATGAGGCAGGGCGATTCGATCCTCGCGATCCTGCCCATATTCCACGGCTTCGGGCTGGGCGTTTGCGTGAACGCCGCCTTCATGGCCGGCGCCAAGTCGATCCTTGTGCCGCAGTTCTCGGCCGAGATCGTCGCCAGGCTCCTGAAGAGCGCGCGGCCGAACCTGCTCGTCGGCGTGCCGACGCTTTACGACGCACTGACCAAGGATCGGTCGCTTGCAGAAGCCGACCTGTCGTGCCTGCGCGCCTGCTTCTCAGGCGCCGACACGCTGCCGCGGCCGGTCAAGAAACGCTTCGAGGAGCTGGTCGCGGCGCGCGGCGGCAAGGTGAAGCTGCTCGAAGGCTACGGCCTCACGGAGGCAGTCAGCGCGATCATGGCCACGCCGCTCGCCGAATATCGCGAAGGTTCGATCGGCATCCCGTTTCCCGACATCGACGCCGGCATCTTCCGTCCCGGCACCGACGAGGAACTGCCGGCGGGAGAGGAAGGCGAGATTTGCATCGCCGGGCCGCCGGTGATGCTGGGCTATCTCGATGACCCCGAGGCGACCGCGCAGACGCTGAAGACGCACGCCGATGGCCTGACCTGGCTGCACACCGGCGACCTCGGCAAGCGCGACGCCGACGGCTTCTTCTACTTCGCCGTGCGCGCCAAGCGGATGATCAAGTCCTCCGGCTTCAACGTCTTTCCGGCGCAGGTCGAGGCGGTGCTGCTCCAGCACCCGCAGGTGGCCGAGGCTTGCGTGATCGGCGTGCCCGACGAGGCGCAGGTCGAGCGGGTCAAGGCGGTCGTCGTGCTGAAGGATGCCGCGCAGCAAAGCGAGGCGACCAAGCAGGCGTTGATCGGCTTCTGCCGCGAGCGGCTGATCAAGTGGTCTTGTCCGCGCGAGGTCGAGTTCCGCCGCGAGCTGCCGAAGACACGCATCGGCAAGATCGATTTCAGGGTGCTGGTGGCCGAGCACAACGCGAAGGCCGCGCGATGAACGGCGGCGATCGTGTCGCCACCGTGCTGCGCGCGCACGGCGTGCCGTATCTGTTCACGCTGTGCGGCGGGCACATCTCGCCGATCCTCGCCGCGGCGAAGGCGCGGGGCATCCGCGTCGTCGACACCCGCGACGAGGCCACTGCCGTGTTCGCCGCCGACGCGGTGGCGCGGCTCACCGGGCTACCGGGCGTCGTGGC
>JBFGOX010000325.1:0-4095 GCA_041565015.1 Burkholderiaceae bacterium | reverse complement strand
GAAGCGGTTGTCCTTGATCGGTTCCGAGGCCTTTTCCGGATGCTCGATGAAATCGCGCCACAGCCCAGACAGCTGCTCGACATAGCGCTGCTGAAGTTCCGAAACCTGCTTGGTGTCGACGCCGAACTGCGGCGGCGGCGCCGACAGCGTCGACGGCTGCAGCGCCTCGGCGATTCCTGACCACCACGCGAGCCATGGATTGGCCGTCGCCTGCGGCTGCGCCGAGTCGGCGCTCTGCCCGCCACTCGCGTGCGCGGTGGCGCGAGCGGCTGGCTTCGACTTCGGCTGCGAGCGCCCGTTGCTGCGCTTCGACGCTCGTTTGGCGGCGGTTTTCTCGCGCGTTGCCATCGCTATCGTCTCCTTGAATACGGGTTTCTCGGATGCGCGGCCGCGATGAGCGCGGACCATCGCGCTGTTGCCGGATGCCGCGCGCACGCACGCGCCGCATTGTCCCCAGCCGGCTGCCCGAGTGTCAAACCGCGCCCTGAGCACCTCCAGGCGGTTACTGATCCTTCCAGATCAGCGCGGCATGCCGCCCGGTCACGCGATCTCGGCGGAAACTGTAAAAGCGGTCGACGTCGCTGAATGTGCATTCGCCGCCGCCGAAGATGCGCTCGATTCCCACCTGCGCCAGCGCCTGGCGCGCCAGCGCAAACAGGTCGGCAAAGTACTTGCCCGCAGCAGCGCGCCTGAAGCCGAGTTCCGCCTGCGGCAGCCGCTCGCGCATTGCCTGCAGCACCTCGGCGCCGACTTCGAAATGCGTCGGCCCGATTGCCGGCCCGAGATACGCGATAAGTTCCGCCTGCGGCTCGCCGAGCCGCGAGCGCATGACCTTTGCCGTATTCTGAATCACGCCTGCGGCGAGTCCTCGCCAGCCGGCGTGCGCCGCGCCGACGGCGCGACCGTCTCGCTCGACGAACAACACCGGCAGGCAGTCGGCAATCGACACCACGCAAACGCGACCCGCCGCCAGCGATACGGCCGCATCGGCGGTGGGCAGCGCGTCGTCGCCGTCGACGCTGACCACGGCGGCGCCGTGGACCTGACGCAACCAACGCGGCTCGCTCGGCAGCAGCGCTTGCAACCGCGCCCGGTTGGCCTGCACGTTTTCGAGCGTGTCACCGCTCTTGAGGCCGACGTTCATGCCGCCGTCGCCGGCGGTCGTTGCCCCGAACGGTCCGGTCGATACCCCGCCGCAGCGGGTGGTGATCAGGGCGCGTACCGCGGGTGGCGCCGGCCAGTCGGGCACGAGCCACTGCGGATGCATGGTGCCGAAGCTCAAGCGAAGACCTCGATCGGCGCGTCGCCGCCGACGAAACCGCACTCGCGCATCAGCCTGCGCATGTCGGCCGGCGGCGCGCGAAACCAGAACATCGCCGATCGCTGCACGGGGTGGATCAACCCGAGGCGGCAGGCGTGAAGCGCCTGGCGTGTGAAACCCTGCCAGACGGGCGCCTTCGGCGACTTCGCCCCTGCGCCCGCTGGCCGTCCCCGCCGATAGATCGGATCGCCAACCAGCGGATGACCGATCGATTCCAGGTGCACGCGAATCTGGTGCGTGCGGCCGGTCTCCAGCCGGCACGCGACCCACGATACGGCGCCGCCGCCGCCGCCGGCTGTCTGCACGCAGCGCAGGTGCGTGCACGCGGCCTTGGCGCGCGCCGAGCGGCTGACGGCAAAACGCAGCGGATTGCGTGGATCGCGCGCCAGCGCCGCATCGATCGTCTGCGCCTTCGGCGCCACACCAGTGACGATGGCCCAGTATTCGCGCGTCACGCTGCGCGCCTGCAGTTGCCGAACAAGGTCGGTCTGCGCTGCAAGATTCAATGCGACGACCATCAGGCCCGATGTGCCCGCGTCGAGCCGGTGCACGATGCCGGCGCGTGCAAGCCCGGCAACCTGCGGAAAGCGCGCCAACAGACCATTGGCCAGCGTGCCCGACCAGTGTCCGGCCGCCGGGTGAACGACCAGCCCCGCCGGCTTGTCGAGCACCGCGATCGCCTGGTCTTCATAGACCACATCGAGATCGATCGGCTCCGGCTGCATCGCGAGCATTTCCGGCGCCGGCGGCGGAACGATCTCGACAGACTCGCCGCCAGCCACCAGCTGCCGGACGCGCGCGGGTGTGCCGTCGATTCGAACGGCGCCTTCATCGATCCAGTGCTGCAGGCGGCTACGCGAGACGTCGGCCAGCAGCGCGGCAAGCGCCTTGTCGAGACGTTGTCCGGCCGCGCGCGCCGGCAACCTGAATGCCAAGGGCGCGAGTTCATCGACGTCGCCATCGTCGCTCGCCGTATCGTCGACGTCGGGCATTTCGCTCATCGAGCCGTCGATATAATCGCTGCGATCGAGAACGGTGGACGAGACATGATGCGAGGCGTGGTGAGGTCGGGTGCGCGCGGGGCGCTGCGCCTGATCGCGGCGGCTATGGTGGTACTTGTTGCCGCGTGCGGCTCGGTGGCGCGGGATCCCACCGAGAAGATGACGGCCGAGCAATTATATGCAGAGGCCAAGACCGAAATGGACGTCGGCAACTGGCAGCGCGCGCGCCAACTGCTGAACCGGCTCGAGGCGCGCTTTCCGTTCGGTCGCCATGCACAGCAGGCACAGATCGAAATCGCCTACACGCACTACAAGGAAGGCGACTCGGCGCAGGCCATCGCCGCGTGCGACCGTTTCCTCAAACTCAATCCGAATCATCCGTTCGCCGACTACGTCTATTACCTGAAGGGCCTGGCGAGTTTCAACGATGACCTGGGCCTTTTCGGCCGCAGATTGGGAATGGACCCGACGGCACGCGATCCGAAGGCGATGCGTGAAGCTTTCGACGTCTACAAGGAGCTCGTCGCCCGGTATCCCGAAAGCCGCTATGCGCCCGATGCTTCGGCGCGGATGAACTACCTGGTCACGGCAATGGCACAGAGCGAAGTCAACATCGCCCGCTTCTATCTGCAGCGCGGCGCCTTCGTCGCCGCCATACAGCGGGCCCAGGTTGCGCTGCGCGACTACGCCGGTACGCCAGCGGCGGAAGAAGCGCTGGCGATCCTCGTGCGCGCGTACGATGGCCTCGAGATGCCGCAACTGCGCGACGACGCGCGTCGCGTGCTCGAGCTGAACTATCCGGACAGCCGCCACCTGGCGGCGCTGCGCCGCTGAACGTGCCAGCCGCGCTCAGGAACCCTCGGCCGCGCGGCTGAAAAACGAGCAGGCAGCGTGTTCGTCGCGCGTGCGCGCGAACGGCGGCAGGCTGGCCAGGACGGTCCTGCCGTACGGTTTGCCTAGCAGCCGCTGATCGAGAATCATCAGCACGCCGCGATCGCGTTCGTCGCGGATCAATCGGCCTACGCCCTGCTTCAGCAGCGTCACCGCTTCCGGCAGCTGATACTCGAGGAACGCGTTGCGCCCGAGCGTCTTAAGGCGGCGAATTCGCGCCGCAACGAGCGGATCGTCCGGCGGCGCAAACGGCAGCTTGTCGATCACCACCAGCGACAGCGCCTCGCCCCGCACATCGACGCCTTCCCAGAAGCTGACGCTGCCGACCAGCACCGCATTGCCCTGCCGGCGGAAGTCATCGAGCAAGGCGCGCCGCGTACTCGAACCCTGCACCAGCAACGGCACCGCCACGTCATCGCGTGCGATCGCATCGCGCAGTCGGGCGGCAACGCGTTCGACCGCCCTCAATGTCGAACACAGCACGAAGGCGCGGCCGCCGGCGGCCGCGATCACGGGCCAGGCCGCATCGGCGACGCGCTCGGAGAAGTCCGCCGCCAGCGGCGACGGCAATGTCCGCGGCAGGTACAGCAGCCCCTGCTTCTGGAAATCGAACGGGCTGTCCCAGCGTGCCGTGCGCGCCTGCAGGCCGATTTCGTTCAGGAACGGCGCAAAGGACCCGGCCAGCGTCAGCGTCGCCGACGTCAGGATCCAGGCCTGCGTCTGCTGCTCGCGCACACGGGCGAACGCCGCCCCAGGCGCGAGCGGCGTCGAATGGAACTGCGCGCCGTGCGCGGTCACGGCGATCCAGCGCACCAGATCGTCGACGCCGTCGGTTGCGTCATCGCCGTCACTACGCCGATTCGCGGCGCCGTCGCCGGCTTC
>JBFGOX010000324.1:0-4096 GCA_041565015.1 Burkholderiaceae bacterium | reverse complement strand
AGGCGCCGACTCATTTGTCCGCCTCCAGCGTCGACGTGTCGCCCTCGGGCAGGCCGAGTTCGCGCGCTTTCAGCAGCCGCCGCATGATCTTGCCGCTGCGCGTGCGCGGCAGCCTCGGTGTGAAATCGATCTCCTTCGGCGCCACCGACGGACCGAGGCGCTTGCGCGCGTGGCCGAGCAATTCGCGCCGCAGTTCATCGTTCGCCGCGAACCCCGGCTTGAGCGACACGAAGGCCTTGACGCTCTCGCCGAGCACGGGATCGGGCTTGCCGATGACGCCGGCCTCGGCCACCGCCGGGTGCTCCATCAGCGCGCTTTCGACCTCGAAGGGGCCGATCAGGTGCCCGGCCGACTTGATCACGTCATCGGCACGGCCGACGAACCAGAAGTATCCGCCGGCATCGCGCTTGACCAGGTCGCCGGTCAGGTACAGGTCGCCGGCGAAGCACTTGCGGTAGCGCGCATCGTCGTTCAGGTAACCGCGGAACATCGACGGCCAGCCGGATCGCAGCGCCAGTTCGCCTTCGGTATCCGGCGTCTCGATCACCTCGACGCCGCCGTCGCGTCGCTGCACGACAGATGCTTCGACGCCCGGCAGCGGCCGGCCCATCGAGCCCGGCTTGATGTCCTGCGCCACGGTGTTGGCGATCATGATGCCGCCGGTCTCGGTCTGCCACCAGTTGTCGTGGATCGGCAGGCCAAAGACGTCCTGACCCCACCCGACGGCCTGCGGATTCAACGGCTCGCCGACGCTGGCGATGAAGCGCAGGTTCTCGAAGCGGAAGTCGCGCGCGATGCCCACGCCGGCCTTCATCAGCATGCGCACCGCCGTCGGGGCCGTGTACCAGATGCTGACGCGCTCGTCCTGCAGGATGCCGTACCAGCGCAACGGATCGAACTCGGCTTCGTCGACGATCATCGTCACGCCGTGCGCCAGCGGGGCGATGATGCCGTACGACATGCCGGTGACCCAGCCCGGATCGGCGGTGCACCAGAAGATGTCCTCCGGGTGCAGGTCGAGCGCATAAAGGCCGGTCACGTAGTGCGCGACCACGGCCTCGTGCACATGGATCGCGCCCTTCGGCTTGCCGGTGGTGCCGCTGGTGAAGTGCAGCAGCGCCATCTCGCCGGGTGCGGTGGCGATCGTGTCGAAAGATTCCGACGCCTGCTTCATCAACCGGTCCAGATCATGACCGCCTGCCGGCAGCGCCGTGCCTTCATCGCAGCCCGCCAGCAGCACGTGCTCGAGCGTCGGTATCTGCGCGCGCGCCGGCGCAACCTTGCGCGCGTGCAGCGCTGGCGTCGTCAGCAGAGCGCGGCCGGCGCCAAGGTTGATGCGGGTGGCGAGCGGCTCCGGACCGAAGGCCGAGACCAGCGGCGACACGACGATGCCGGCCTTCAGCGCGCCGAGCGCGGCGACATACAACGCCGGGATGCGCGGCGCCAGCAGGAACAGTCGGTCGCCGCGCCGCAGTCCGAGCGACGTGACAACATTGGCGAAGCGGTTGGCGGCGCGCTGCAGTTCACCGTAGAGAATGACCTGGCGCTTGCCGTCGGTGCCGAGCCAGATGATCGCCGGATGATCGGCGTGCCTGCCTTGCGCGTGCCGGTCGATCGCCTCGAAGCCGATGTTCAGTGCGCCGCCTGGCATCGGCGCCAGCCATTCGCGGGCCTTGCGCCAGCGGAATTCGGCGCAGACCGCTTCCCGATCGAGCAGATGCGGTTCGACCCGCAGTGCGTTCGTGTCCTTCCCTATCACCACCGCCCGATCGACGCGCTCCTCGTCCGCCATCGTAGGCTCCCGAAATTCGCGCAGGAATTCGATCTGCTTTCACCATACGGCGCCAGGCATCGACGGCGTTGACGCGAGTCAACGGCGACCCTGCCATTGCCGCTTCTTCGAGCGGGTTCGAACGTGGCAGAGCTTGCGGAGCGCGCGTCGGCCGGCTCCCGGCAGGCTGACAAGACGGACCCGGCAGCCGCTGCCATACGTGCTCGTCGACTGCCTGCCGATACTGCCTTTGGGCTACGAGACCGAGAATGAACGTTGGGCCCCGTCAAACGTTCGTCGGGCCGGCGCGCTAGAAAAGGATTGATGGTTAGGCAGGCGATTCGAGGCGGGTAACGCCGCCGCGAGGCTGCCAGCAGCGAGGTTGCCAGGAGGGCCGGATGGACACCGAACTGGGACCGACGATTCAGCGCGCTGCACGGCAATGTTCTCGGCAGCTACGGCAGGGACATGTCTATGGGACGGTGCCCCCGGTCCGCCTGCGCCAGCGTCGAGTTTCTTGCACCCTTTGTCGACTGTGCCCGCCGCCGTGGCGCTGCGCCGCGGTGTCGCTGGGCCCGGTCATCCAGGAGGCCGTATGACCAACATCGTTCGTCAGGAACCGTTTGATGTCGCATTTCCCGAGTTCTTCCGCAGCCTGATGCGGCCGATGCGATTCGACATGGAACCCGCACTCGAGATCCGCGTCGACCTGAAGGAAAACGACAAGGCCTACACCGTGCACGCCGAGATCCCCGGGGTGAAAAAGGAGGCGATCGACGTAACGATCGACGGTAACGTGGTGTCGATCCGCGCTGAGGCCAAGCGCGAGAAGGAAGAAAAAGGCGACAAGATGCTGCGTTCCGAACGGTACTTCGGCTCGGTCTCGCGCAGCTTCACGCTGGCCAGCGATGTCGACGAGAAGACCGCTACCGCCCGGTACACCGATGGCGTGCTTGAACTGACACTGCCGAAGAAAGCCGGCGGTGCCAGCCGGCGCCTGCAAGTCAAATAACGCGGACGCTAAAGTACGACGTCCTCAGGCCGGCCGCGCGCAGCCGACTCGTTGCGTTGGGCACCGGAAAGCCAGCGCGCAGCGGTTGCGGCGGCCGGCACCAGAATCGTCTACAGGGACTTTGTTCTCCGAGCGCGGTGACGTGCGCGACCCGTGTGTTGTGGTGAACACCTGGGGCATTGGCGAGCGGTTGCGTTTCGGCGTGGCGGCAGAGCGGCTGTGGCCTGCGGCGCGGAGGCAGCATGGATCGCGTCGTCGTTGCGCGAGAACGAATCGCGCTGCGACAATGCCTGCGGATCGCGCGGATGCGACCACGATGAGCCGCCGATGACCTTGACCCCGCTTGTTGCCGAACAGCTGGCGCGCCGTGTCGATCCGGCGTCGCTGCCTTTCCGCAGCACGGCCGAGGTCGAGCCCAAGCAAGAGGCGATCGGCCAGGCCCGGGCGCTCGATGCGCTGCGGTTCGGCGCCCGCATGCAGACGCCGGGATTCAACCTGTTCGTCGTCGGTAGCCCCGGCGCCGGCATCGAACGCACGGTGCGGGCACTGCTGGCGGAGAAGGCGCGCGGCGAGCCGGTGCCCGCCGACTGGGTGTACGTCAACAACTTCGCCCAAGGGCAGAAGCCGCGCGCGCTGCAGCTGCCGCCGGGCCGGGGGCCGCAGTTCCGTGACGTGATCGCCGATCTGATCCGCGACCTCGGCGCAGCGCTGCCGGCGGCGTTCGAAAGCCAGGACTACCAGGCGCGCCGCCGCGCGATCGACGAGGCATTCCGCCGCAAGCAGGAGCAGGCGTTTTCGGCGCTCACCAAGGAGGCCGGCGAGAACAACGTGGCGATCGTGCGCACGCCGTTTGGCTTCGGCGTGGCACCTTTGTCCGCCGGCGAGGTGTTGAAGCCCGAAGCGTTCAATGCGCTGCCGGAGGAGGAGCGCAAGCAGCTGCACGAGAAACTCGGCCGGTTCGAAGCCAAGCTGCAGGAGATCCTGCAGAGCGTGCCACGCTGGGACAAGGAGCGCCGCGACGAGGCGCGCGCGCTCGACCGCGACACGGCGAAGTTCGCCGTCGGCCACTCGATCGACGAAACCAAGACCGGCTTTGCCGACCTGCCGGTGGCGCTCGAGCACCTCGAAGCGATGCGCAACGACCTGCTCGACAACGTCGGCGTGTTCATCGGCCCGGCGCAGGCCGCGGCGCGCGACGACAACGACGGCGAGCAGGAGTGGGCGAGCATCGGCCCGCTCGACCGCTATGAAGTGAACGTGCTGGTGACCTCGGCGGGCTCCGAAGGAAACGCCGGGCCGCCCCAAGTTTCCTT
>JBFGOX010000323.1:0-4114 GCA_041565015.1 Burkholderiaceae bacterium | reverse complement strand
GCGCGCCGCGGCGATCATCCGCGCCGTCGAGTCGATCGCCGACGCAGTCGTGATCCACAGCACGATGTCCGCCGCCGACTCGCCGGGCGCGGCACGCACCACGCTGAATCCGCTGAGAGCCCCTATCGCCGCTGACACAGCGCCGGCCTGCTGCACCTCGCTGTTGTCGGTGACGACCAACTGGCAGCGGATCCCCGCCACTGACCTCCCTTCGAGGCCGGCCGATCACGGGTCATGTCGACGGCCGGACGCGCGTGAAGTTCTGTCGATCGAGATCGCGCGCATCGATTTGCAGCGACCCGATCGACTGCGAGCATTTAACCATCGCACGCGCGTGGTGTCGTCCCACGAAGCTGCGGTTTGCCTGCGCGAATATTCATGAACGAGGGACGGCGCGATGCGCGAACCGGGTCATGCGAACGGTCGGCATCACGCCCGAGGCGCCGATGGCCGACGCGCTTTTCGAGCCCACCGCGGGCGAGCGGCCGTGGCATTTGTCTCGTGCCGCCGGCTCGCAGGCCGGGCGATCGAACGCGGTCGAAACCGATCACCTTTCGTTGCCGGCGGCCGAGCGCTCGAGGTCGGCCACCATGCGAGCGATGCGGTCGGCGAGCTTTTCCGTCGTCAGCTGCTCGCGCAGTCGCTCGACCAGCAGCGGAAAAGCGAACGGTGTCGGTTGCTGCAGGTGGCGATAGACCAGCGTCAGCCCGCGCATACGCGTCAGCGCGGCGCGCAGCCGGCTCAGATCGAGTTCCTGCTCGAGCACCTCGCGATCTGCCTGCGACAGCAGCAGGTTAGCGGCGTCGTACTTGCGGAACACTTCGTAGAACAACTGACTCGATGCCTGCAGCTGCTTCACCGATTTCGGTTGTCCCGGATAACCCTGGAAGATGAGACCGGCCACGCGCGCAATCTCGCGAAAGCGCCGTTGCGCCAGTTCGCCGGCATTCAGGCTGGCGAGCACGTCGTCGAGCAGTCCGTCTTCGCGCAGCAGGCCGGCCTCGACGTCGACGGCCCAGATCCGGCGCCAGTCAATGTCCTCGGCGGCCAGCAGTTCGAAGCCGTAGTCGTTTACGGCAATCGAGAAGGTCGCCGGCTGCATGCGGCCGGCGCGATAGGCGATCAGCGAGGCGAGCCCGAGATTCGCGAGCCGGCCGGCGAACGGATAGACGAACAGACTCCGCCCCTCCCGCGTGCGCAGCGATTCGACGAGCAGCGTCCCGGGCGTGGGCAGCGCCGACCAGCGCGCCTGCAGTTCGAGCAGCGGCCGCACGAGCCTCAGCTCGGGCGTTTCGAACCGCCCGGCGCGCGCAGCGTCGAGTTCGGCCAGCAGCGCGTCGGCCATTTCACCCGACAGCGGCAGCTTGGTGCCGGCCCAGCGCGGCACGACACCGCTGCGCTTTTTCGCCGGCGCCACATAAGCGGTCATCTCGTGCACGCGCACAAGTTCGAGGCGCTTGCCGGCAAAGACGAAGACATCGCCCTTGCGCAGCCGGGCGATGAAGCTTTCCTCGATGTTGCCGAGCTTTGCGCCGTTGGCGTAGCGCACCAGCATCGACGATTCGGCAACGATCGTGCCGATTGACATCCGGTGCCGCCTGGCAACGTGCGCATCGGGCACGCGGTAGCGTTCATCGGCGGCCGGCTCGATGCGCCGGTACTCCGGATACGCGCGCAGCGCTTCGCCGCCGCGGCCGGCGAAATCGAGCACCCAGCAGAACTCGTCGTCGGTGAGCTGCGCGTAGCTGGCGGTGTCACGCACCTCGTCGAGCAGTTCGGCGGCGGCAAAGCCGGTGCCGAGCGCGACCGTCACCACGTGCTGCACGAGCACGTCGAGCGGCTTGGCCGGCACGCTGCGCGCCTCGACGCGGCCGGCGGCAGCCGCTTTCTGCACCGCCGAGGCTTCGACGAGTTCCAGCGCGTTTGTCGGCACCAGCGTCAACCGCGAGATGCGCCCAGGCGCATGACCGCTGCGGCCCGCGCGCTGCAGCAGCCGTGCCACGCCCTTGGCGCTGCCAATCTGCAGCACGCGCTCGACCGGCAGGAAATCGACGCCGAGGTCGAGGCTGCTGGTGGCGACCACCGCCTTGAGCCGGCCCTGCTTCAACCCCGTCTCGACCCAGTCCCGCACCGCGCGATCGAGCGAACCGTGATGCAGCGCGATCAGTCCGGCCCACTGCGGTTTCGCATCGAGGATCGCCTGGTACCAGATTTCCGCCTGCGATCGGGTGTTGGTGAACACCAGCGTCGTGCCGCCGGCCGCGATCTCGCGCACCACCGGGCCGAGCATCTTGATGCCGAGATGGCCGCCCCACGGGAAGCGGCCGGGATCGTCGGGCAGCAGCGTGTCGATGACCACTGGCTTGTCGACGCGCCCGCGCACCAGCACGCCGTCGCCGCGGGCGAGCAGCGCGTGCATCGCCGCTTCCAGGTTGCCGAGCGTGGCGCTTAACCCCCAGACCGCCAGCGCCGGCAGCGCCGACGGCTGGGGCGAAGCCCCATGTTGACCCCCTCCACCGCCGGGCCTCGCTACTGGGCAGGGGGCTGCGGCGCCTCGCGCCGCCATGCAAGCGAAGCCGCGCAGGCGCGCCAGCGCCAGTTGCACCTGCACGCCGCGTTTGCTGCCGATCAGTTCATGCCACTCGTCGACCACGACCAACGCCAGCCCGGCGAACAATTCACGACAGTCGGCACGGGCCAGCAACAGCGACAGGCTTTCAGGCGTCGTGACCAGCACCTCCGGCAACCGCTTGGCCTGGCGCGTGCGCTCGGCGGCGTCCGTGTCGCCGGTGCGGACGCCGACCTGCCATGGCAGCCCGAGGTCGGCCAGCGGCGCAGCCAGCGCCCGTGCGGTATCGGCCGAAAGCGCCCGCATCGGCGTGATCCACAGCAGGCGCAACCCGCCGCCCGGCACTTCACCGCGAAGGGCGCGATCGAGCAGCCCGCCGTAGACGGCGTAGGTCTTGCCGGAACCCGTGGTCGCGTGCAGCAGGCCCGATCGGCCGGCCGCGACGTGTACCCAGACCTCGCGCTGAAAGGCGAATGGCGCGTAGCCGCGCGCTGCGAACCAGCCCTCGGCAGTGGGCAACGCAAGTTGCCCGGCTTCGGGCGTGCGCTGGCCGCCCTTTCGTTGCGGCGCTGGCAACGCCGATTCGTCGGCGCGACGCTGCGCCTGCTCGCGCGCCAGTCGCGCGCGCCGCGCGCGCAGCTGGGTACCGACGTTCGAACCGGGCGGAAGGCGACGCAAGAGGAAGAACAAAGGCGGGCGATCAGCGAGCGCCGATGTTAGCGACGTGCGGCACCCGACTGGCTGCGACTGGCGGGCAAGCGCAGCCTTCGCGCAGGGCCGATCTCGCGATCGATGCACTCGCGCCCGAGAAAAACGCCGCCCGCGGCGGCGTTTTTCGGTCTGTGAAGCGCGCTTACTTGACGCCCAACGTCTTCATCGCCTTGGCCAGCGTGTCGACCGACTCCTGGTGCTTGCCGGCCTTGTGCAGGGCTTCGCCGTCGGCGCGCTGCTTCTTGACCTCGGCCATCTGCTCGGCCGAAAGCTTCGGATTCTTGGCCAGCGCCTCGTCGATCTTCTTCATGTCGGCCGGACAATGAAAGGCCCAGGCGCTGCCGGCGAAGGCCAGCGCGGCAACAGTAATCAGCAATCGTTTCATTGCTTGTCTCCTTCTCGGGGGTGGAAAAGACCGCTAACACGCGGCGGGGCGAGTTTATTCCCGGCGCAACGGCCGAACAGTCCCGCACATCGCGGAGCGCCCGCATGCTGCGCCGCGAAAACCCGCCCGCGCTCAGGCGGTAACGCGCAGCAAGGCTTCCAGCGTCGCCAGCGAATCAACTTCGTGCAGCGGCTTGTCGTGTCGCCAGCGCAGCATCCGCGGAAACCGCAGCGCGATGCCGCTCTTGTGCCGCGGGCTTCTCTGGATGCCTTCGAAGCCGAGTTCGAACACGAGCGCCGGGAGGACGCTGCGCACGGGACCGAAGCTTTCGAGCGCGCTGGTGCGGATCGCCGTGTCGACCTGGCGGATCTCCTCGTCGGTGAGCCCCGAGTAGGCCTTGGCGAAAGGCACCAGCCGCGGCAGGCCGCGCGCGGCGGTGGCTTCGGGCT
>JBFGOX010000322.1:0-4119 GCA_041565015.1 Burkholderiaceae bacterium | reverse complement strand
GGTCGAATGGGCGCCGGCGCGGTAACTGATCCACTCGATCAGCGTCGGCCCGAGCCCGCGCCGTGCGCGCTCGATCGCCCACTTCGACGCCGCGTAAACGGCGAGGAAATCGTTGCCGTCCACGCGCAGCGAGGCGATGCCGTTGCCCACACCGCGCGCGGCAAAGGTGGTCGCCTCGCCGCCGGCGATGAACTGGAACGTCGAGATCGCCCATTGGTTGTTGACGACGTTCAGGATCACCGGCGCGCGATATACGGCGGCAAAGGTCAGTGCATTGTGAAAATCCGGCTCGGCGGTCGAACCGTCGCCGATCCACGCCGAGGCGATCGCGGTGCCGCCCTTGATCGCCGAGGCCATCGCCCAGCCCACCGCCTGGATGTACTGCGTGCCGAGGTTGCCGGCGAGCGAGAAGAAGCCGTGTTTCTTCCACGAATGCAGGATCGGCATCTGCCGGCCCTTGATCGGGTCGCGCGTGTTCGAGAACAGCTGGCACATCAGGTCGACCAGGCTCGCGCCGCGGGCGATCAGGATGCCCTGCTGGCGATAGGTCGGAAAACACATGTCGTCGGGTTCGAGCGCCATCGTCTGGCCGATGCAGATGGCCTCCTCGCCAAGGCTCTGCATGTAGAACGACATCTTCTTCTGCCGCTGCGCGGTCAGCATGCGCGCGTCGTACACGCGCGTGGTCATCATCGCGCGCAGGCCGGCGATCAGCAGTTGCGGCTCGATCTCGAGCACCCACGGACCGACGGCGCGGCCATCGTCATCGAGCACACGCACCAGTCCGTAGGCCAGGTCGCTCGTTTCCGACGGCAGCGATTCGACGGGCGGCCGCCGCGTCTCGCCGGCAGGCTTCAGATGCAAGTAGGAAAAATCGGGTTCGTGTCCAGGCCGCTCGGGGGCCTCGGGCACGTGCAGCCGCAGCGGGCCGTACGACTTCGTCATCCGCGTCTCCTCGCGCGATCGCTCGTGGCGTGCGCTCGTTGTTTGTAGTGTGCCGGGATCACCGGCGCGGCGGCAAGGTTAGCCCGTTTGCGGGCGGCGAAGATGATCCGGGTCGAACATCGTCGGCTGCTGCGACGCCGCTGCGGCAGGAGGCAGCAGGGTGCCGTTCGCAGCCGGCGCGCCCGGTCATGCGTAGGCCATCACCATCCGCGTGGCCAGGACGAACAGCAGCATGGCGAAGATGCGCTTGAGCGTGGCCACCGGCAATGTGTGCGCGAGCCGCGCGCCGAGCGGTGCGGTGAGGCTGCTGGCCACGACCAGCGCGGCCAGCGCCGGCAGCAGCACGAAACCCAGCGTCGCCTCCGGTAAGGCGGCCACGCGCCAACCGCTGGCGATGTAGCCGATCGTGCCGACGACCGCCACCGGAATCCCGATCGCCGCCGCAGTGCCGATCGCGGTCAGCAGCGGCACGCCGCAGTACAGCATCAACGGCACGGTCATGAAGGCGCCACCGGCCGAGACCAAACCACAGACGACGCCGATGGCGATGCCGATGGCAAACAACACGAGTGCGCCCGGCAGGCGATGCGCCGCCGAGGGGCGTCCGCCGAACAGCATCTGCAGCGCGCCCGCGTAGACGATGACGGCGAAGGCCAGCGCCAGCGCGCGCTGCGAGACGAAACCGGTTGCCAGCGTGGCGAGCAGCGCGCCGGTCACCATGCCCGGCGCCATGCGGCCGACGATGCCCCAGTCGACCGCGCGTCGCTGGTGATGGGCGCGCACGCTGGCGCTGGCGGTGAAGACGATCGAGGCCATCGCCGTGCCGAGCGCCAGGTGCACGGTGAATCCGGGCGCCAGCGCCTGCGCCGAAAAGAGCGCCGACAGGATCGGCACCAGCGTCATGCCGCCGCCGATGCCGAGCAGACCGGCGAGAAAGCCGACCAGGGCGCCGGCCGCGGCGTAGGCGGCGAGCCAGATCAACGGCGCGCCTTCGGTCGCATTACCTCAGCCCTTTCTGTCCAGCAGCGGCAGCACCAGCGCCCGCGAATTGACACGCGCCTTGATGCGCGCCAGCGTCAGGAACGAGCCGACCAGTTTTCGGTGCAGGAACATCGTCTGCGGCGGCGGCGTGCGCAGCAGTCCCTGGCGCAGCCCGAGGTCGAAGCCGAGGTCGCGCGCGCGTGACGGCAGGTCGGAGGCACCGAAGTCATAGCGGCCGACGTGCCGCAGCGGCTCGCATACGAGCGTGATGACCTCGGTGGCCGCCTCGATCATCGCCGGCGGATCGTCCTTGGCGACATAGCCGATTGCCACGGCGTGGCGGGCGACCGATTCGCGGTCGCCGTCGATCACCGCGCGCGTGATTCGCGCGTAGTGGTCGACGAACGCGGCGTCGAAACGCACGGTCGCGCCGAAGTCGAGCAGCACAACCTTGCCGGTTTCCGGCTGCCACAGGTAGTTGGCGAAATTCGGATCGGTCTGCATCAGACCGAACTCGAACAATTCGCGGAACATCAGCCGTTCGAGCAGCGTGCCGACCGCGTCACGGGTCTTCTGGGCAACGTCCGCCTCGGCCAGCGTTTCCAGCGGCTCGCCCGGCACAAAATCCATGGCGAGAATGCGCGTGGTCGTCAGATCGCCATGTGCGCGCGGCACCACGAGCCGCGGCTCGTCGGCCACCTGCCGGGCGTAGCTCGCCAGATGCGCCGCCTCGGCAAGATAGTCGGCCTCCTGGCCGAGTTGGCGCGCCGCCTCGGCGGCGATGGCGGCGACGTCGACGTCGTGCGGCAGCAGCTTGAGCGTATGCAGCAGCACGGCGAGGTTGTCGACGTCGCTCTTGATCGAACGCGCCACGCCCGGGTACTGGATCTTCAGCGCCAGTTCGCGGCCGTCCGCGCTGCGCGCGCGATGCACCTGGCCGATCGACGCGGCGGCGATCGGCTCGTAATCGAAATGCGCGAAGCGGCTCTCCCAGCCGCGCCCGTATTCGCGGCCGAGCACGCGGCGCAGTTGGGCCAGCGGCATCGGCGCCGCCTGCGCGCGCAGGATCGCGAGCGCCTGCGCGAACTCCGGCGGCAGCAGGTCCGCGCCCTGCAGCGACATCATCTGCCCGAGCTTCATCGCGCCGCCGCGCAGGCGCGCCAGCCGTGCCGCGAGTCGGCGTGCGTTGGCGGCGGACAGAAGCGCACTGGCTGATTCGCCGGCAGCGGTGGCGGACTTGCCGGCCGTCAGGCGGCGCACGCCTTCGGCCACGCCCCCGAGTGCAAGCTCGCCCGCGGCAAGGGCAACGCTGGCGAGGCGGCCGAGGCGCGTCTGTGGCACGCGCGCAGGCTCGATCGTGCGCGCCGTGGCGGCGCGCTTGCGGAGCGGTTCGGTGGCCGTAGGTCGGGTGTCCGTAGCGAGGGCAGCGATGAGCGGCCTGGGTCTGATCCGAGCGCGCAGACTACATTCGTTTGCCCGCCGCCGGCATCACGGGTGCTCGTTGCGCGCGCTGCTCATCGGCATTCGATCTATTGACACGACCCGAGATGCGAAATCACGGGCCTCGCGTGATGTCGGAAGCAGCGATGCGCCGCAGGATGTGAATGGCCGCGCTGGCGCCGCCGAAGCCGTTGTCGATGTTGACGGTGACCAGTCCGGTCGCGCAGGAGGCCAGCGCGCTGTGCAACGCCGTCTGGCCGCCCTTCGCAACGCCGTATCCGATGGAAGTCGGCACGGCGATGATCGGCGCGTCGACGAGGCCGGCCAGCACGCTGAACAGCGCGCCCTCCATGCCTGCGACGGCGATCACGACCTTGAAGGACCGGATCTCGTCGAGGCGCCGCATCAGCCGCCACAGCCCGGCAACGCCGACATCGGCGACGACAGGGGCCTGGTAGCCGGCGAAGACGAGACAGCGCGCCGCTTCACGGGCGACCGGCAGATCGGAGGTGCCGGCGCAGACGATCCCCGGTCCGACACGCGTCGGCGCAACGACGGGTCCGTGAAAGGCGGTGTTCGACAGCGGGTCGTAATCGAGCGCCTGTCGTCGCCCCTGCGGCAGTTGCGCCAGCTTTGCCTCGTCCAGCCGTGTCAGCAGCAGCCTTCGATCGCCCGCGGAAACCAGAATCGCCTCGATCTGCGCCGCGGATTTGCCGTCGCACAGCACCGCTTCGGCAACGCCGGTGCGCTGCT
>JBFGOX010000321.1:0-4121 GCA_041565015.1 Burkholderiaceae bacterium | reverse complement strand
GGTGCGCCAGCACGGCGTCGCTGCGATCCCGATCGCCGGGCTGTATGCCCAGCCGTTCGACAACCGCATCGTCCGTTTCTGCTTCGCCAAGAGGGACGAGACGTTGCGCGCCGCGCTGGACCGGCTGGCCACGGTCTGATTGCAGCGCCGCGCCTGATCCGTCCGCGAGACCTGCCGATGAAACCGATGCCGCACAGACCGCTGGAGAACATCAACGTCGTCGGACTCGAGCCGATGCCGCCGCCGGCCGACGTGCACGCGCGCGTGCCACTGTCGCCGGCCGCCGCCGATACGGTGGCCCGCGGCCGTGACGCCCTGCGGGCCGTTCTCGAGCGCCGCGATCCGCGCATCTTCGTCGTCGTCGGCCCGTGTTCGATTCACGATCCGGCGGCAGCACTCGACTATGCGCAGCGGCTGGCACGGCTGGCCGCCGATGTCGCCGGCACGATGCTGGTCGTCATGCGCGTGTACTTCGAGAAGCCGCGCACGGCGACCGGCTGGAAAGGCTTCATCAACGATCCGCGGCTCGACGATTCGTTCCACATCGAAGACGGCATCACGGCGGCGCGCCGCCTGCTGGTGGCGATCGCCGAGCTCGGCCTGCCGGCCGGCTCCGAAGCGCTCGACCCGCTGTCGCCGCAGTACCTCGCCGACCTGATCAGCTGGTACGCGATCGGCGCGCGGACCACCGAGTCGCAGACGCATCGCGAGATGGCCAGCGGACTGTCCACACCGGTCGGCTTCAAGAACGGCACCGACGGCGGGCTCGACGTCGCCATCAACGCGATACGTTCAGCCGCGCATCCGCACAGCTTTCTCGGCATCAACGCCGAAGGCCGCACCGCGATCGTGCGCACGCGCGGCAATGCCCACGGTCACCTCGTTTTGCGTGGCGGCGGCGGGCGTCCCAACTACGACTCGGTGAGCGTCAAGCTGGCCGAACGCGCGCTGGCGCGGGAAAAGCTGGCGCCGAACATCGTCATCGACTGCTCGCACGCCAACTCGTTGAAGGATCCGTCGCTGCAGCCGCTGGTGTTCATGGACTGCGTGCATCAGATCCGCGAAGGCTGTGCAGGCATTCGCGGCATGATGCTCGAAAGCCATCTGTTCGCCGGCAACCAGCCGCTGCCCGCAGATCGTTCGCAGCTGCGCTACGGCGTTTCGATCACCGATCCCTGCATCGGCTGGGAGACGACCGAAGAGCTGCTGCGCCGGGCTGACCGCGAGCTGCGGGCCGCCCTGCCCGCCGGCAGTGCAGCGGCCTGACCAAACAGGTGGCGGCCCCGACGGTGCAAGCGCAGTCCATGTGCGCAAGCCAGGTCGGGTTTCGTGCCGGCCAGGCGCGCGGGTGACTGCCCGCCGCTGCGATGCCGATCCACGGTCCGCCTAGTGCCGCGGCTACCGTGAAGCATTCACCGTCGGGCCTGGCGAGGCCTGGCTCGTCCGCAGTGCCAGCAGCTGAGTACCGAAGAACGCGCCTAACGCGGCGACGACCGCCACCAGCACCTCGCCGCCGTCGCGCGGCAACTGAAAACCGGTCAGGTTCACGCCGAGCACGAACAGACCGAAGATAAGTGCACCGGTCAGCACGCTCAGAAGCAGTTCGAGCGCCAGCCGTCGGGCGCTGCCGGAGCGCTTGAGTCCGCGCCGCAGCAGCCCTCCACCGAGTCCGCCGACCACGGCAGCCGCAAGGAAGCGGGTCGGAAATTCGAAGTCGAACTCGAGCGTCGCCGCCTGCAGCCGCGAACTGCTGGCTTCGAGCAGCACCCGGCCGGTCGCCTCCGAACGCAAGACCGCCTGCGCGGTGCCGGCGTCATCCAGTTTTACCGTTTCGGGCTTCAGGTTGCCGCGCCGCGCCGACAGTACGACGACCTCGTCGCGGCTCGTGTTGCCGTCGCTCGCCCGTACCGTCACTTCGGTGCTTTCCAGTCCCCAGCCCTGCAGGCTCGTCTTGCCCTTCAGTTCGAGCCGTGCACGCGCGACCGGCAGGCGCACGCTGACCGGCTCGGCGCTGACGTTCGACACCACGCGCAGTTCGATCGCTTCGCGCGGGTCCGACGCCGCGATCTTGATTAGCCTGAACGGCGGCGACGTGCTGTCGACCTGCGTGATCTCCGGATCGGCCCGCGCGTCGCCAAAGACCTGAAAGCCGATCGGTGCCGACAGTTTCTTCGCTGGACCCTGGGGGTCCAGTTCAACCAGTCCGACCGCGATTCGTCCCTCGAACCTGCCGCGGGTCCGCTCGAAGCGAAGCGGATCATCGACGAGCACGATCGGCACCAGCGTGACTTCGCTCGCATCGAGCGCCCGGATCATTACCGCGCCGCGGAACGGTTCGAATTCGCCGGCCGTGCCGGTGGCGGCCTGCGCGCTCAATTGCTCGCTGAGCAGCTGCTGCACCGCTTGCGCCTCCTGCTGCGGCAGCGGAACATAGCGCGCCAAACCCATTGCGGCTTTCTCCGCCGAACTCACCGACGCCGATGTGGTGGCGGCGATCTTCGGCGCCGACGGCGTCGAGGACGGCTTGCCGAGTCCGAGCGGCTTGCCGATCAAACCGCCGATCGACGCACCGATCGCGGCGGACGGTTTCCGCGGCGGCGCTGCGTCCTTCGCCACCGGCACCGTCGGCGGCGGCGCATTCTGCGCGGTCGCCGGCCTTGTCACGATCGACGGCCACGGCGGCTTCGATGCCGGCTGCACCACGCCATTCGCTGCGGCCTTGCGCAGATCGATCGTCGTCGCGGGCAGCCGGGAAATGCGCTGCTTGAGTTCCGCGCTGTCGATCGCGGGCTTGTCCTGTGCGGCCACGGACCCAAGCGCCGCTAGCAGCAAGAAGAACACGTCGATTCGCAAGGGACGTTTCACCATCGGCATTTCCGCAAGGTCCTTTTCCGGGTCCGATCATTGGACGATCAGCGCAACCGCCGCACCCGTCTGTATACGGCGTCAGCACGGTGCGGTGCATCCGTAGTCGGCGCAGCCGTCAACGGGTCAGGCGGACCTGACGCAGGTGCGCGGGCGGCGTGATCGCGCCGCGGTGAAATCAGCCTTCGTCTTCGACCGCCGGCGGCAGCATTCGCCGCGCGTCGTGTTCTGGCAGCGCCTCAACGCTCTTCAGCGCACGGCTCATCTGTCGCGTGCGTGTCTGCGCCGACTCGATCGTGCTCGAGGCAGTCGCCAGCTGGTTGTGCAGTTTCGTCAGCACGTCGCCGAACTTGCCGAACTCGGTCTTCACCGCGCCGAGCACCTGCCACACCTCGGCGCTTCGCTTTTCCAGCGCCAGCGTGCGAAACCCCATCTGCAGCGAGTTGAGCATCGCGAAAAGCGTCGTCGGGCCGGCGATCACGATCCGCTGCTCGCGGTTCAACGCCTCGGTCAGCCCCGGCCGGCGCAGCACTTCGGCGAACAGGCCCTCGGTCGGCAGGAACAGGATGCCGAAGTCCGTCGTGTGCGGCGGCTGCACGTATTTCTCGCGCAATGTCTTCGCCTCGCCGCGGATGCGGTTCTCAAGCGCGCGGCCGGCCGCTTCGACCGCAGCCACGTCGACAACGTCCTGCGCCGCGAGCAGCCGCTCGTAGTCCTCGCTCGGGAACTTGGCGTCGATCGGCAGCCACACGGGCACGCCGTCGTCGCGGCCCGGCATGCGGATCGCGAATTCGACGCGTTCGCTCGATCCCGGCCGCGTGGCCACATTGGTTGCGTACTGATCGGCGGTCAGCACCTGCTCGAGCAGCGCCGCCAGCTGCACCTCGCCGAAAGTGCCGCGTGTCTTGACGTTCGTCAGCACGCGTTTCAGGTCGCCTACCCCGACGGCCAGGCTCTGCATCTCGCCCAGCCCGCGGTGCACCTGCTCGAGCCGCTCGGAGACGATGCGAAACGACTCGCCGAGCCGTGCCTCCAGCGTGGTCTGCAGCTTCTCCTCGACAGTAGCCCGCATCTGCTCGAGCTTCGCCTCGTTGCCCTGCTGCAGCGTCTGCAGCCGTCCCTCGAGCGTCGTCCTGACCTCGCCGAGGCTGCGCTGGACGCTGCCGGCCAGATCCGCCACCTGCTGCTGCAGCAGCTGGGCGAGCTGCGCGATCCGTCTGGCACCCTCCTCGCGCTGCGCGCGGCTGCTGGTCTCC